>JANPCZ010000249.1:0-14740 GCA_031431215.1 Myxococcales bacterium | reverse complement strand
GCAGCCGCCAGGCGCCCCGGCGGTTCCAGCTCGCGGTGAGCTGGATGTACTGATCCCTTGGGCTGGTGTGCGAATATCCGGCACCATGCCAGCGACCATGACCAAGTACGTGCGATTTTCGCGAGCCCGGACCACCGCGTACGGGCTGCTCGATGGCGACACCGTGCGCGAGCTACGCGGCGGGCTGTTCGACCCACCCGAGGAGACCGGCGCGCGCCACGCGCTTGCCGAGGTCAAGCTGCTCTACCCGTGCCAGGCGCCCAAGATCTGCGCGGTGGGGCTCAACTACAAAAGTCACATCGGAGCGCGAGAGACGCCGACGCACCCCGAGATCTTCTACAAGCCGGTGACGGCGTTGCAGAACCCGGGCGACCCCATCGTGATTCCGCGTGACGCCACCAACGTGCATTTCGAGGGCGAGCTGGTGCTGGTCATCGGCAAGCGCATCAAGGACGCCTCGCCCGACGAAGCCAGGGCCGCTGTGTTCGGCGTGACCTGCGGCAACGACGTCAGCGATCGCGAGTGGCAGAGCGGCGCCAGCAAGGACAAGCAGTGGTGGCGCGCCAAGGGCTGCGACACTTTCGCGCCGTGCGGGCCCGTGATCGTGCGCGGCCTCAACTTCGGCAACCTGGCGCTACAGACCCGGCTCAACGGCGAGGTGGTGCAGCAGCAAGGTACCGACGATCTCTTGTTCGACGGGCCGACGGTGGTCAGTTTCATCAGCCGCTTCGTCACCCTGACGCCGGGCGATCTCGTCTACACCGGCACGCCGGGCTCGACCCGCAAGATGAAACCGGGTGATGTGGTCGAGGTCGACATCGAGGGCATCGGCGTGCTGCGAAATCCGGTGGTCGCCGCAGCCGGATGACCTATCAGGGGATCATCCAGGGGAACACATAGGCCTGCAGGAACACCAGCACGCCGACCAGACCCGCCAGCGCCAGGCTGTGAAAGAACACGTAGCGCAGGATGGTTCCAGCCGACACCGCCGAGCCGGTGGCCACGCTGGCGACGACGATGCTCTGGGCGTCGATCATCTTGCCCATCACGCCGCCCGAGCTGTTGGCCGCGGCGGTGAGGATGGGCGAAATGCCGATCTGCTGGGCCGAGACTTTTTGTAGGTTACCGAACAGGACGTTCGACGACGTGTCGCTGCCGGTGAGCGCAACGCCCAACCAGCCCAGCAGGGGCGAGAAGAACGGAAACAACACTCCTGTGCTGGCAAATGCCAGGCCCAACGTGGTGTCCGAACCCGAGTACCTGGTGGTGAATCCCAGCGCCATCATGGCGGAGATGGTCATGAGAGAGATCCGCACACGGTAGATCGTGCGAGCGTAAGTGCGAAAAATCGCGCCGGGCTTGAGCCCGAGCAGCAATCCCGAAATGATCGCCGCTAGCAAGATGGCGGAGCCCGCCGCCGACAGATAGTTGAAGTTGAACAGGGCGGCCTCGGGCTCGGGCCGGGGCGAAACCGGCGGCATGCGCACAACGGCGTTGTGCAGCCAGGGCACCGGCAGCTTCACGACCGAGATACCGTCCAACACCTTCTTGAACGCGGGCACGCCCCAGGCAAATACAAAGGCCGACAACAAGATCCACGGCATCGCGGCGCGCGCGCTCGCGCGACCAGTCGGATTGGTGGTGGCGGCGACCGAGGCAGCCGAGTCGGCTTCGTCGTGCTCGAAGCGCCAGATCTTCTTCGGCTGCCAGAAGCGAAACAACACGATAAGCGAGGCCATCGACGTGATGGCGGCTGCCACATCGACCAGCCAGGGGCCGTGGAAGTTGGAGATAAGAAACTTCACGATCGCGAAGCTGACGCCGGCGACCAGGCACGCGGGCCACACTTCGACCATGCTGCGGAAGCCGCACATTGCCGCGATCATCCAGAACGGGATCAGCACCGCGAAGAACGATAGCTGCCGGCCGACCATTGCCGACAGCTTGTCGAGCGGCAGCCCGGTTACGGCGGCGAGCGCGATAAGTGGTGTGCCGAGGGCGCCGTAAGCTACCGGTGCGGTGTTACCGATGAGCGAAATCCCCGCTGCAATGAGCGGCCGGAAGCCGAGCCCTATCAGCATCGCCCCCGAGATCGCGACCGGCGTGCCGAAACCGGCGGCGCCCTCCATGAACGCGCCGAACGAGAACGCGATCAGCAACGCCTGGAGGCGGCGATCACTGGCCAAGCTCGCGATGGAACGTTTCAACACCTCGAACTGCCCCGTCATCACCGTGAGGTCGTAGAGAAAGATGGCGTTGAGCACGATCCAGCCGATGGGAAACAGCCCGAACGCGGCGCCGTAAGCCGCCGCAGTAACCGCCAGCTTCGCCGGCATGCCAAACGCGAACACCGCGACCAGCCACGCCGAGATGAGCCCCAGCACCGCCGCGCGATGCGCCTGGACGTGCAGGAAGCCGAGGCATCCCAGCAGGATCACGACTGGGATCGCGCCCACCGCCGCCGACACAAACACGTTGCCAACCGGTGCGTAGGTTTGCTGCCACGTGAGGGTCGGGTTCATGGCCGGGCACCCTATCAGAATCGCTGTGCCGCTGGCGAGCGCCGATGGTCAGAACTTTGCGCGAACCGTGAGCGCCTGCTCGAGGCGACGCAGGTACTCGCCGCGCGGGATGAGTTGCGCACCGATGTTGGCCAGATGGGGATTCGGCGCCTGCGCATCCAGCAGCGTGAATCCACCCGCACGCAGGCGCTCGACCAGATGGGCAAGCGCCGCCTTGGACGCATCGGTGCGGCGGTGAAACATCGACTCACCGCCGAAGAATCCACCGATGGCGATCCCGTACAGGCCACCGACCATCTCGGCGCCCTCGTAGACTTCCACGCTGTGAGCAAGGCCGGTGCGATGAAGCTCGCAATAGGACGCAACGAAATCGCCGGTGATCCAGGTGCTGGGCCGTTCTGGCGTCGGCTCGGCGCACCGGCGCATGACCCCCGCGAAGTCCTCGTCCACGGCGAAGCGCCAGCCGGCGTGGCGGATGCTCTTGCGCAGGCTGCGCGCAGGCCCCCAGGTTGCCAGATCGAAGATGGCGCGCGGGTCCGGGCACCACCATGTGACCGCCGGGTCCGAGGACCAGGGAAACACCCCGGCTCGGTAGGCACGCACCAGTGTGTCCGCGTCCAGTGCGCCACCGACCGCGACCAGGCCCTCCGGCCAACCCTCGTCGCCTGCAACAGGCACGGCGTCGTCGATGGTCACCGCGTCGGGCGCAGCGCCTGGCGGGGTCTCGACAAATCGACGGGGCATGCGCGCGCAAGCTTACCCCGGACGTGCGCTGGCATGGTCGCGTCGTGGATTCAGCGCAGCGGCTTGCACCATGTCGCCGGGGCGCGGTAAGCGCAGACTGATGTCCACGCCCGCCGCGGACGAGCCCGCCGGCAGCAGCTCGATGGTGCAACGCCTGCTACGGCTGGCGTGGGCTTACCGAGCGCGCTGCATGGCGGTGCTGTCGTACCAGATTGCCCTGCTGGCCCTGGGGCTCGCGGGGCTGGCGCTGTCGGGGCTGGCGGTGGACGTGATCAGGCGCCAGGTATCACCGGGGGCACCGGCGCCGCGCTGGCCGCTGGGCTGGACACCGCCCGCGACCTGGCCACCGCTGGCACTGATCGCAGCCGCCGGCGGCATCGTGCTGGTGATGGCGGCCGCCCGTGCCGTGCTCAACTACCGCTACGGCGCGGCCGTCGGGCACCTGGTTCAGATGCAGTTCGTGCCCGAGATGCGCACGCGGGTGTTCGACAAGCTGCAACGGATGAGCTTTCGGTTCTTCGACGCCACCGCGTCGGGATCGATCATCAACCGGGTCACCAGCGACGTGCAGTCGGTGCGCGCGTTCGTGGATCAGGTGCTGATCCAGGGCGTGATCCTGTTCCTGTCCCTGGGCGTCTACCTGGTGTTCATGCTGGGCAAACACCCGACCCTGACCGCCGCATGTCTGGGCACGACGCCGCTCTTGTGGCTGTTCGCCACGATGTTCTCGCGGCGGGTGCATCCGCTTTATCATCGCAGCCGCGCCCTGTCCGACGAGCTGGTCAACCACGTCACCGAGACGGTGCAAGGCATCCGGGTCATCAAGGGCTTCGCGCGCGAGCCCGAACAGCGCGCCGCCTTCGACGCGAAAAGCCTGGCGGTGCGCGATCAGCAGCGTGGCATCTTCCGTCGCGTCAGTCGGTTCTCACCCGCGATCGATCTGCTGGGACACGCCAACGTGGTGGTGCTGCTGCTCTACGGCGGTCATCTGGTCGCGACCGGGCGGCTAACCCTGGGCGATCTGATCGTCTTCGCGGGGCTCTTGCAGCAATTCAGCGGCCAGGTCGGGACGCTGGCCAACATCGTCAACACGCTTCAACAAAGTCTGACCTCGGCGCGCCGGGTGTTCGAGGTCCTCGACGCGCCGATCGAGATCGCGGATCCCGCGGCGCCCGAGCGTCCCACGATGGTGCGTGGCGCCGTGCGCTTCGAGCAGCTGAACTTCGGCTACCGGCCCGGTGAAACCGCGCTCGCCGACATCGACTTCGAGGCGCAGCCCGGCCAGCGCGTGGTCCTGTTTGGCGAGACCGGCTCGGGCAAGAGCACCCTCCTGGCATTGATCCCGCGCTTCTACGATGCCTCGGCCGGGCGAGTTCTTGTCGATGGGGTCGACACCCGACGCTGGGACCTCGGTGAGCTGCGCAGCCACATCGGGGTGGTGTTCCAGGACAGCTTCCTGTTCAGCATGTCGGTGGCGAGCAACATCGCCTTCGGCAAGGCCGACGCCACCCGTGACGAGATCGAACACGCCGCACGCCTGGCGCTGGCTGACGACTTCATCCGCGCCCTGCCCGAGGGCTACGACAGCATCCTGGAAGAAGGCGCCTCGAACCTGTCGGGTGGGCAACGTCAGCGCCTGGCCATCGCGCGCGCGATCCTGCGCGATCCGTCCATCTTGCTGCTTGACGATCCGACCGCCGCTGTCGACCACGAGACCGAGCGCGAGGTGCTGGCCGCCCTGCAAGCGGTGTCGCAGGCACGCACGACTTTCATCGCCACACACCGGCTGCCGGCGTGCCGCGGCGCCGATCTGATCCTGGTGCTCGACGACGGCCGCATCGTCGAACGCGGCACGCATGACCAGCTCATGCGGCAGGGCGGGCGCTACTTCGCAGCCGCGCAGTTGCAACTGGGCGGCGCGCCGGTGTTCACCGCGGACACTGTCCCGGCCACCGCTTTCACGGAGAGGGGCAAGTGAAGATCGTCCCGCCGCGCCACGAGCGCGAGCCCAACCGTCGGCCCCTGGACGCGAAGCTGGCGCGTCGGATCTTCTCGTACACGCGTCCGCACGCCCGACGGCGAAACTGGTTGTTCTTCCTGACCGCGGCCCGGTCGCTGTTACTGCCGGCGCTGGGCTGGGCGGTGGGCGCCGTGCTGGCCGGGCCCATCGCGCGGCACGATGGCCGCGGCACCGCGCTGGGCGTGGCGGGCTTCGTCGCCCTGCTGCTCGTCACCAATGGCATGTTCGTGTTCCGCATACGCTTCGCGCTCGAGCTTGGCGAGGCGCTGGTGCATGATCTGCGACGCGACATCTACGCGCACCTGTTGCGCATGCCGCTGAGCTTCTTCCAGCGCATGCCAGCGGGACGCCTGGTGGCCCGCATCAGCTCGGACGTGGATTCGATCCGCCTCGGCATTCAGGACTCGGTGTTCATCGGGATCGTGCACGTGGGGTCGATGCTGGCCTCGGCGACACTGATGGCGCTTTACGACCTGACGCTGTTCCTGGTGGTGCTGGGTCTGGTGCCTGTCCTGTGGGCGATCCTGCGCTACTTTCACCGCCGCCTGGCCCGTTCCTACGGCGAGATGCAGGAGAGCTTCTCGCGGGTCGCCGCCACGCTGGCCGAGTCGGTGGGCGGCATGCGCGTGATCCAGGGTTTCGGACGCCAGGACATCACCGGCGGACTGTTCCGCGCGCTCATCTACGATCACTCGCGCTACAACCTGGGCATCGCGCGCCAGAACGCCATCTTCACGCCCCTGCTCGAGTTCAACGGGCAGATCTTCGTGGCCATCCTGATCGTGCTGGGCGGCTACCAGACGCTGACCGGGCGGATCGAGGTCGGCGCGCTGTTGCAATTCTTCTTCCTGGCCAATCTGTTTTTCAACCCGATCCCGATCCTGACCAACCAGTACAACCAGGCGCTGGCGGCCATGGCTGGCGCCGAGCGCGTGTTCCGCCTGCTCGACACCGCGCCCGACTGGATCGACCGCCCGGGCGCGGGACCCTTGCCCGGGCTTCTGGGCCGGGTCGAGTTCCGCGCTGTCTCGTTCGCCTATGAGCCCGGCCGGGCCGTTCTGCGCGACGTATCCTTCGTCGCCCTACCAGGACAGACCGTGGCAATCGTCGGCGAGACCGGCAGCGGCAAGACCACCATCGCCAGCCTGATCGCGAAGTTCTACCCGCCAAGCGAAGGCAGCATCCTGATCGACGGCCACGACGCCGCCGACATCGACACCGACTGGCTACACGGCCGCATGGGCAACGTGCTGCAGGCGAGCTTCCTGTTCTCGGGCACCGTGCTGGACAACATCCGCTTCGGCCGACCATCGGCCACGCGCGACGAGGTACAAGCGGCGGCGCGCGCGCTCGACGTGCTGGAGGTGATCGATGGCTTGCCGCGCGGCCTTGACACCGAGGTCGGTGAGCGCGGCGCCAGCCTATCGGCCGGCGAGCGCCAGATCGTGTGCTTCTGCCGGGCGATGCTCGCCAACCCGCGCATCCTGATCCTCGACGAAGCCACCAGTGCCATCGACGTCGTCACCGAGGCGCGGCTGCAGAAGGCGCTCGGCGTCTTGCTCGGCGGCCGCACCAGCTTCGTGGTGGCGCATCGTCTGTCCACCGTGCGCCACGCTGATCTGGTGCTGGTGCTGGCGGCAGGCCGCGTGGTCGAGAGCGGCCGCTTCGACGATCTGGTGCGCGCAGGCGGCGTTCTGGCCGGCCTGCACCGCGGCGCGGGAATCACGACGGGTTGAGCGGCGCGCGCGGCCCGGCAGCCGTCACTTCTTCGATCGCGCGGCCGCTGCCTTGAACAGATCGCCCAGGGTGCCCATCCCGGCGCTACCGGCGGCACGCGCCGCCGCCATGTCTTCCGGGGCCACGGCGTCGGTCCTGTCGCCCAGGCCCAGGGAGATGCGCCGGCGCTCGCGATCAACCGACAGCACCGTCACCTCGACCACATCGCCGGGCTTGGCCAGATCACGCGCCTGCCGCACCTGCTTGCCGCCCGACAGCTCGTCCAGATGCAGAAGGCCATCGACGCCGGGCTCGATCTCGACGAAGGCCCCGAATTCGGCGACGCGCACCACCTTGCCCTTGATCCTGGTGCCCGCCGGCACGCGATCGGCAACATCATCCCAGGGATCGCGCTCAAGCGACCTGAGCGACAGCGAGATGCGATCGGGCCGCTTGGGATCGTCGGTCTTCTCGATCTTGAGCACCTGCACCTGCAGACGCTGGCCGGCCGACAAAAGGTCGGCGACGCGCGCATCGCGCTGGTAGCCGATCTCCGACACATGCAGCATGCCTTCGATACCGCCCAGATCGACGAAGGCGCCGTAGTCCTTCACCGTGGTCACGATGCCGGGCAGCACCGCGCCCACCACCAGTTTCGCGCGCGTCTCGGCCCCACGCGCGCGCGACTCTTCCTCCAGCAGCGCCCGCCGCGACAGCACCAGGTTGTCGCCGCGCCGGTCCATCTCGTAGCGCGTGATCCGGAAGCCGAGCTTTCGTCCGATGTACGCGGCCGGGTCCTCGACATGGCGCAGTTCGAGCTGGGACACCGGGCAGAATCCGCGCACGCCGGCGACCAGCACCTCGACGCCGCCCTTGTTGACGGCGGTGACCGTCCCCTCGACCGGAATGCCAAGCTGGCGGGCCTGCTCCAGTTCCGCCTTGGCCTCAGGGCCGTGGCCCAGCATGGTTTTCCGCAGGACCACGCACCCAGCCTTGCCCTCGATCTCGACCACGCGCGCCTCCACCTCGTCGCCGATCTTCACCGTGACGTTGCCGTCGGCGTCGCGGAACTCGGCCAGGTCCATCATGGCTTCCGCCCTGCCAGGGCCTAGCTCGACGAACAGCGCGTCGCGACCGACGGACACGATGCGGCCGCGCAGCATCTGCCCGATCTCGATCTCGATCCGGCGTTGCCGGCCGCCTGATTTCGGTTCGAACTCGGCCAGCATCGCGGCAAAGTCTTCGCTGGTATCACGATCCTGGCTCATGGGCCCTGGGATCTACCAGACGGCGGGCCGCGCCGCCCGAGTGCCGCCATGCGCGCCCTCACCAGGCCGGCGTCCGCCGTGCGACCGAGCTTTTCGAGCGCGAGCGCCTGGTTGGTCAGCGTGGCCACGTCGTCAGGAACCAGGGCCAGGCTGCGCCCCAGGAAAACCAGCGCTTCGCCCGTGGCACCAGCGGCGAGCAGCACCCTTCCCACCCAGGCCGACGCGGCGGCCTCGGCTTGCCCTGCCAGGCATCCGGCCGGGGCAGCCAGCGCGGCCCGGGTGGCGGCGAGCGCGCGATCATTTCGCCCGACCGCCAGGTCAGTATCGAGATCGAAGAACAAGTCGCCCAGGCGGCGCTGCCACTCGCACGACGGCACCGGCGATAGCGCCGGTGGCTCGAGCAGCGGCACCGTGGCAGTGCCGGCCTCAGCCGTGAACGTGAAAGTCGCCGGGATCTCGCGCGCGGCGATCAGCGCGGCGTACCGAGGCAGCCGGCGCACGAACACACGCGCGTCCTGCTCACGGTAGACCAGCGCCCAGCGCACCGGATCCCAGAACGACACCCGGCGGTTCACACCCGCGTAACCCAGCAGAGCCGTGTCGACCCCGAGCCGTGCCATGGCCGCGTCCCAGTCGGCGCGGGACAGGTCAGCGCGGCCGAGCAGGCGATGGAACTCGACCGGGTAGGCAGGCAGGCGCCCATCGACGAACACGCGGTGGCGTGGAAACCAGTGCCAGGCCAGGTAGCCGCCCAGCTCGAAATCGTTGTACATGCGGCCGGTGAGGTCATGGTCCTCGGCAAACTTGATGGCAGCAAGCGGCAGCGATTCCTCGACCAAATCCAGGCTCACGAATGGCCGGCCGGCGCGCGCCGCGGCCACGCGCGGAAACAACGCACAGGCCGCGAGCGCAAGCCCGGCCACCGCGCTGACCGCCGTCGTCCGCCACAACTCGGCGGCCGGTACCAGGCGCCGCGCAAGCCACGACAGCCGCTCGGCCACGAGCAGCGCCGCCACCAACGCAAGGTCGGCGCCAAAGCGGACCGAGCGCGCGGCGAGCAGCGCCAACGCGACGGCAGGCAGCGTGTCGCGCCAGCGGCCACGCGCTTCACCAGGCGGCGGCCGCACGAATACGGCAAGCGCAACGGCGACGGCGGCATACAGCAGCAGCGGCGCGTCCGACGTCCACGTCGGCGGCCGGAACTCGTCCACCGGATGCAGCGCGAAGATGTCCGCGTGGAACGCAAGGTAGCGAAACAAACCCGGCCCGACCGGCGTCAACAACAGCGCCACCGCCGAGGCCAGGGCAACCAGAAAACCGCCTCCGCATAGCAGGATCACGGGCGCTATGAAGGCGCCGGCGTGCAGGTTCGCCCATAGCGCCGTCAGGGGCACCGCCAGCCACAGCCGCCGCGGCGCCCGCTCGCGTGTCGCGAGCAAACCCAGCAGCGCCACCTCGCCAAGAAACGTGATCACGTGAGGGCGCTCGACGAACCGATCGCGCATGACCAGCGCGCCTGTCGCCAGAGCCACGGCCGACGCCACGCGACCCGCGCCGTGCCGTCGACAGACCACGTACGCCAAGGCAAAGGTCGCGACCAGCACGGCGGTCTTGGCCAGCACGATGGCGGGAAAACCACCCGCGCGATACAGCCCCGCGACCCCGAGGTCGAACAGCCACGCGCTGTCGAAGTAGGGCGCATCCGGATAGGTGAACGAGAACAGGTTGCGCCGCACCAGCGCCCCGCTGCGCAGGATCTCGTCGCCCGTGGCCAGGCGAAAGAACAGATCGGTTTCCTCCATCGGCTGCAGCGCCAGACCCGCGATCAGGATCAGCAGACCGGCGAGCGCCATCAGTGAGTAGCCCCGGGCAACCGCGCAAGGTGGGCGCGAGCAGCGGCGGCGGCCAAATGCCGGGGCGAGCGGGCCAGCAGCGCGCGGTGGCTGGCGGCCGCCTCGGCGCTGCGGCCAAGCGCCTCGAGAACCAGGCCGCGCCCGAAGGTGGCCTCGTCATTGCGAGGCTCGGCCGCCAGCGCGGCGTCCAGTTCAGCCAGCGCCTCGCCAGCACGGTGCATACCAAGCAGCGCAAACCCGCGGTTGATCTGCGCCTCGATGCCGCCGACACCATCGAGCGCCGCCAGCGCGCGTGCCGGCTGCCCAAGCCGAAGCGCCGTGGCGGCAAGGCTGCGGCGCACGCTCTCGCCCTGCGACGCTTGCAGGCACGCGCCATCTTGCAGCGCCGCCTGGTACAGACGCAGGGCGGAGTCATCCTCACCACGTGCGGCGTGCTCGTCGGCCGCGCGGCGCCACCACTCGCACGCCGGCACCAGCGCCGCAGCTGGCGCGTCGTCGATCACGGCGGGCACGAGGCCGCCCTCAGCGGTGAACGCGAATGTCAGCGGGATCTCCCTGCTTGCGGCCAGTGCTTGCCGCCCGCGGTCGCGTCGCAGCCATACCAGCCCGTCCGCGGCCCGGTACACAAGGGCCCAGTGCGCCGGATCGAACAGCGCGCCGCGCGGATTGACATCCGGGTAACTCAGCAGCGCGGCGGTGACGCCAAACCCGTCCAGAAAGCGCTGCCACTCGTCGCGGGTCAGATCGCTCCGTCTGAGCACGGCGTGAAAGTCCGACGGGTAGCCATTGATGCGCGGATCCTGGAACACGCGTTGGGTGCTCAGGTTCCGCCAGCGCCAGGTCAGGTACGAGCCCACCTCCATGTCGTGGTAGAGGCGCGCGGCCAGATCGTGGGTCTCGATAAAATCAACGGCCGCGGTGGGAACCAGATCCTTTTCCATGCCCAGGTCGAAAGCAGCCCCGCCCGTGCGAGCCAGTGCCACCCGCGGCGCCACCGTGACAAGGGCCAGCAATCCCGCCACCGCCGGCGACAGCCAGCGGCCCAAGCGGCGGCCAACCGCGGAAGCCGCGCCCGCTTCGGTTGTTGCGACCGCCAGCGCCGGGCCAGCGTAGAGCGCGAACTCGGCCACGAAGCGAACCCGACGCGCGCCCAGCAGGCCAAGCGCGATCATCGGCAACAGCACCCGGTAGGGCAGTGCCCGCCGCGAGCTCCGCCACGCGAGCGCCAGCAGCATTGCAGCCACCAGAAAGAAGAACGGTCCGTCGACCGGCCAGGCCACCGCGCGGTATTCCTGCAACGGCCGCAACGACGGCATGCTGAAGTGGTTGGCCACATACGGCAGCCAGCGCCAGCCTGCGGGGGTCGCGAACAGCAACGGCACCAGCGCCGCGGCGACCCACAGCGCCCGCCTGGCATCGGCGCGCCGGCCATCGAAGCGCGCGCCAACCGCGTACAGGAACAGCACCGAGGGCGCAAGAAAGAAGCACGAGTTGGCATTGGCCCACACCAGCCCGGCCGGCACCAGCGCGACCAGCATCCGCGTCGACCCCGCCTCGGCGCGCGCCAGCGCCAGCAGGACCAGCGCGAGCCCCAGGAACGTCACCAGGTGCGGGCGCTCGACGAAACGAGGCTCGGCCGCCCAGGCCGAGAGCGCAAGCAACAGCGCTGCCGCCGCCGGGTGTGCCCCGCGTCTGACCGCCACTCGGAACAGCACCGCGAACGTCGCCACCACGAACGCCGTCTTGAGCACGACTGTCGCGGGAATCCCCCCGGCCCGAAACGCGAGCGCCAGCACGATCTGGAACAACCACGCCAGGTTCGCGTCGGGTGCCCCGGGGTGAGTGAACGACAACAAGTTTGTCATCGGCACGTGACCGCTGCCAAGGACGATCTCGCCCAGGCGCAGGTTGAAGAACAGGTCGGTCTCGTCCATGGGCACGAGACAGCGGCCGGCCACGAACACGAGCAGGCCCGCGAACGCGACGGCCCCCCGCACCGATGGCCCTCTACTTGATGCTCTTGGCGAGTTTGGTGACCTCGACCTTGCTGCACACCTTGACCGAAGCGTTCACGCTCACGAAGTAACCTTTGCCCGGGAACCACAGGCCGGTCGCGACCAGCAGCATCGGTGCCGACTTGGGGCTCTTGGCCTTGTCGGTCATGAAGACCTTGCCCATTTTCTTCCAGCTGAAAAACGGGTCGGTGGGGAACTCCGGCACGTCCTTCTGCGCGGGCGCGTAGATCTGCACGAAGGTGTCCTCGTCTTTCTCGCCCGGCACCTTGAAGAACAGCTTGCAGGTGTCCTTGTCGCCCTTCTCGCCCAGGTAGGTGGTCTCGGATTCGCCGCACGCGGTCATCACCGCTTGCTTCGGCAGGTGCGCGACCACGGCCGGATCACAGCATTTGCCACCGCCAAACGCCTTGCACGCCGCCGCCGGTGCTGCTGCGGTGGCCGCCGGCGGGGCTTTGGTGGGCGCGGTGCCCTGCGCGCGCACCATCGACAGCGAGAAAACAGCGGTCACACCGGCCAGCAAGACGGAGGTTCCCAGTAGCTTCATGGCCCCTTTTCTACCGCAAACTGCGCCGCGCAAGGTACTCCTGCGCACGCAAACCCGGATAGCACGCGGCGAAGCGCTCCTGCCACAGCGCATGCAACGTCGCAAAGTGCCGGCCGTCGCGACGAAGCGCGAAGCCATACGTGAACGCGTCGGGGAAGAAATCGTAGTGATCCCAGAACTCGTCGCTATCGAGAATGTCGCGAATCATCTGCGTGTGATCGGGGTGCGGCATCCAGAAAACGTCAGGCTGGCGCCGCCACAATTCGGCTACCGAAAAACCGTCGCGCGCAAACCCACGATCGTGCAGGCCCAGAACGTCGATGATGATGCTGCGCGGGGCGAGAGCACCGACCAGGCCGTGCTCGGACATGGCAAAGCTGGCGCCAGGCGGTGCCGCGGCAGCGAGCCGGCCTACCTCGATGGATGCTTGCCACGAGTCCATCTCGGGCAGCGGCGTCGCAGCCGAGACCTGGTAGCCGCCCAGCGTGGCCAGGCGTTGGGTGCGGCCCCGCGCTTCGTAGGCGGACCCCGCCAGCGACAGAATGGGCCCGGCGACCAGAATCACGGCCGCGGCAGCCGCCGCGCGAAATACCATCACGCGGGATGCGCGCACACTGCGGTCATCGATCACGATCGCAGCCGCCGCAACCAACAACGGCAGCGACGGGTAATAGAACCGGCCCAGGTGCCCCATGATCTGATTCCGGGCGAACAAAGCCGCGATGGTCGCCACCGCCGGCACCAGCAACACCACCAGCCAGCGCGCGTGACGCCGCCCGGCCAGCACCATCACCGCGGCCAGGAACGGCCACGCCGCCGCCAGGAACACGCGCAGGAACCGGAACGGGTTCCAGGTGAACTCGCCGGCGAAGCCGCGGTAGAAGAACGGCCGCTTCGCATAGAAAGCCAACGGCAGCGGCGAGCCAAGGCGCCACCAGCGCCACAGAACGTCGGCGCCCACCAGCACCACCAGCACTGCCACCCAAGCCCCGAACAACCGCGCCCTTGGACGCGGGCACAGAAGCGCAATCGCCAGCCCCGGGACCAGCGTCGCCAACAGCACGCCATCGGGTCGGGCAAGCAACGCGATGTACCCGACCAAAGCAACGCCGGCCGCGGCGGCTCGCGACGGCCGGCGAATCAGACCGACCACCGCCAGCACGATGGCGGTATTGGCGACGGCCGCGAGCATCGTGTCCATGCCGCTGCCGGCGTGAAAGACGAACGCCTCCGTGTAGCCCACAAGCACCAGGACCGGCAACGCCAGAACCATCGGCGCGCCCCAACCACCGACCCGGCCCGCAAGCCACGAATGCGATCCGAGCCGCGCGCTCAGAACCGCCAGTGCCACGATCAACGCGAAGGCCGCGCAGATCGACGCCAGCGACAGCAGGCGGCCGTGGTCGGCGCCCGGCGCCAGCGCAGACAGCACGGTCACAACACCGAGGTGCAGCGGGCTCGTCACACCGTTGACCGGCTGCTCGCCCGGATTCCAGGCCCACCCGTCACCTGCGAGCAGGTTGCGCGCGTAGCGCACGTACATATACGCGTCGTCGAAGTCGGTTGGACCGCGTGCCCACAAAGCCATGGCCCGTTCGACGGCAAAGCCCAGAGCAGCCGCGACCAGGACCAGCGCCCCCACCCGGCGGGCAGCCACTGGCTGCGGCAGCGGCGAATGGATCACAAACTGCCATCCGCTGGCCGACCCGCGCGTCTGCGTGGATCGCTGACCGCGGTGCGTGCCGTCACTGGTCGTCGTCTTCGCGCCCGCCGTAGCTGCCGGTGGCGACCGACACCAGCCGCCCGTTCTCGAAATGTAGATGGCGCATGAACTTGCGCCTGCCGAAGTCGTAGGTCCATTCGTCGATCGACACCTCGACCACCTCTTCCTCGGTCAGGCTCTCCTCCCACACGCCGTCCCGGCGGCGCACGCGCAGCTTGACCTTGCGCTTCTCGGCCCGGCTATCAGCAAAGTCGGGCGCGCCGCATCGGGCGCGCACCTCCGACAAACGATCACCGACATTGATGAGCCGGTTGGTACGGTAGCAACGGAATCCT
>JANPCZ010000248.1:0-2436 GCA_031431215.1 Myxococcales bacterium | reverse complement strand
CATCTACGACAAGAACAACAAGTTCTCGGTCGGCTACGCCGATCTGTAGACGCTGGTTCTGTTGTACGCTGGGCGCATGAAATTGATCGTGCGCGCTGTCGTGGCTGGCCTCTTGGTGGTGGGCGTGGGCGGGTGTATCCCATCGGGCGAGGCCGACGGAAAGGTGGCCATACCGGATCCGACCAAGGGCGTCGCGGTCGGCGGCATGTGCGCGACTGCCATGGACTGCCGCTTTGGGCTGGCGTGTTCGCCCGAGAAGCGCGTGTGCGAGCCGAAGCGTTCCGGTCTTCCCGGCGCCATGTGCTTCCTGTCCGAGGAGTGCTTGCCCGGCCACTACTGCAAGCAAGGCATGTGCGCCGAACGCAACATGCCTGCGTCGCCCGACGGTGGCCAGTGTTCGGGCGAAGGCGACTGCAGCGACGGTCTGACCTGCGTGGCGCAAGGCCTCTATGGCTCGTGCGCGAAGGCTGGTGCGGGTGACATCGGCAGCGGCTGCATGACCACCGGCGACTGCCGCGGTGGCCTGCTGTGCGCGCAGAAGAAGTGCTCGACCTTTCTGATGATCGAGCCGTGGCGGGGTGCCATGTGCCCGATGGCCGAAAACGCCACGGCGAAGGTCCTGTTTCGTGTGCCGCGCAGCGGCGACGCCCCCAGCGAGGATTTCTTCCGGCTGCCGTTCCCGAACGACATCCGGCTCAAGAACGGGCACGTCAGCATGAAGGGCTTCCCGACGCCGGGCGTGCGGCTCTTGCCCTTCGATCCGATCAAGCGTTACACCGACGCCATCGAGGCGCAGTCGACCGGCTTCGGCACCAATCAGGCGGTGTTCTTTCGCTTTTCGCGCGAGCCGGATCTCGGATCTTTCAAGAAGGTGGGCATGCCCGGCGTGCGCATCGTCAACCTGAGCCCCGGCTCGACGGACTACGACCGCCAGCTGGGGCACGAATGGTCAGGGTCGACCGGGCGCGGGTCGTACATCTGCCCGTGGTGGCTGGCGCTCCGGCATCCGCTGGGCCAACCATTGCGCGGCGGCGAGACCTACGCCGCCATGTTGCTCACCACTGCCACCGACAAGGGTGGCCAGCCGTGGCAACAGGACGACGACTTCAAGGCGATGCTGGCGGCTGCGGCGCCGGCGGATCCAGAGATGGCGGCGGCGTGGATGGCGTACGCGCCGTTGCGCGCGTGGATCATCGACAAGAAGGTCAACGCCGACGAGATCGCGGCCGCGGCGGTGTTCACCACCGAGAAGGTCGAGGACGTACTCACCAAGGTGCGCGCGGCGGTGCGCGCAGCGCCGGTGCCCGAGATCAAGGACTTCGCGAAGTGCGAGGCCGGCAAGATGTCGGTGTGCGAGGACGGCAAGATGGGCAAGGACCACGAGCGCGGCTGCTTCGGTGCCGGCGACAACTTCGACGAGTACCAGGGCACCATCGCTATTCCCGTGTTCCAGAAGGGCAAGGCCCCGTACGACGAGCCGATGGACGGCGGCGGCATCGAGATCGAGGGCGCGGCCGCCAAGATACAGCGCACCGAGAACGTATGCTTCGCGGTGACCGTGCCCAAGGGGACGGCGCCCGCTGCTGGCTGGCCCGTGGTGGTCTACGGCCACGGCACCGGCGGCAACTACCGCTCGCACGTCGATCAGGGGTTGGCGGGTGAGTACGCCGCAGGTGACGTGCCGGGCGGTGCGGGCGTACCGATGGCGATGCTGGGTTACGACGGCGTGCTGCACGGCGCGCGCAAGGGCGGCTCGACGCGGCCGTCGACCGAGCTGGTGTACAACTTCTTGAACCCGGACGCCGCGCGCGACAACAACCTGCAGGCGGCGGCCGATCTGTTCGCCATCGCGCGCGCCCTCGAGGCCTTCAATAGTGGCGGCGTGCGGCTCGACAAGGCCAAGGTGGGTTTGTGGGGGCACTCGCAGGGCGCCAACGCGGGCGCGGTCGCGGTTGGCTTCGAAAGCGGGTTCGGCCCGTCGGTGCTGACCGGTGCCGGCGGCACGCTGCTCATGAGCCTTTTGACCAAGAGGAATCCGGTGAACATCGCGGACGCGGTGCAGTTCGTGCTGATGGACACCGCCAAGGTCGGCACGGACCACCCGGTGCTGAACTTGTTGCAGATGTGGGTCGAACGGGCCGATCCGGTGAACTTCGGCCGCCGCGTGTTTCAGGAGCCACCCATGGGCGTCAAGGCCCACCACTTCCTGCAGGTCTACGGCACCGGCGACACCTATTCGCCGGTCGAGACGCAACGGACCGTGGCCAAGGCGATTGGTCTCAACGTGATAGGCCCGGTCATCGACGACTTCCAGATCGGCAATATCGAAGCACCCGCCAAGGGCAACGCCGACGCCCCGATGAGCGTCAAGGTCACCGCGGGCCAGACCCAGTACAAGCCGCCTGCTGGCAAGGACGGCAAGGACAAGGACGGCCA
>JANPCZ010000247.1:0-10979 GCA_031431215.1 Myxococcales bacterium | reverse complement strand
GCGTACGCATCCAGGCCCGCCGATGGCTGCTTCTCGGCAAACTCCAGCTGGCCCAGTAGCTGGCGCACGCGCGCCGACTGCGGGTGCGCCGATACCTGCTGCATCAGCAACAGCCGCGCCTGCGGCAACTGGCCCTTGCCGATGGCTTCCTCGACCCGGGCGAGCGGCGTCTTGAGGGCCGGCTCAAGCGCGCGCGGGGCCGGGGGCGTGGTGCCTGGGTTGTGATCGTCGCGCATGCACACGAGGGGAATGAACAGCAACGCCAGCACCACGGCCAGCACGCCGCCCGACAGCGGCACCCAGCGCCGCGCCCGCCGCGGTAACCGCGCAAGCGATCGATCGACGACCGCGCCGACCCCGGCGCTCAGCGACGACAGCGATCGCAGCGCGGCCGGCAACCGCGCCGCCAGGCGGGGCGAAGCCGCCTCATCAAGCGCCGCGATGAACGCCGCCGCGGTGGCAAAGCGCCGCACGCGGTCCTTCTCCAGCGCGCACATGACCACGGCCTCGATCGCGGCCGGGATGCGCGCTTCGGGTGCCGCGGTCGCGAACGGCGGCGGGGCAGCCGTCACTTGCATGGCCATGATCTTGACCAGATCGTCGGCGATGAACGGCTTCCGGCCGGCCAGCATCTCGTACAGCATCACACCGCACGAATAGATGTCGGTGCGCGAATCAGCGTCCTGCGCGGTGGCCTGCTCGGGCGACATGTAACTGGGCGTGCCGAAGATCATCGCGCCCTGGGTGAGTTGCCGCTCGCCCTCGCCGATGCCCTGGCTCATCTTGGCGATGCCGAAGTCCAGGATCTTGACCAGCTCACCCGCGCTGCCGTCGGGCTGGGCGCACACCATGATGTTGGCGGGCTTGAGATCGCGGTGCACGACCCCCTGCGCGTGGGCGTGGCTCAGCGCCCGCAGGATCTGGCGCGCGACCGCGACTGCGCGCCCCACGGGAAAGCGGCCTGCCTCCAGTGCCGCCGCAAGCGACTTCCCGGCCAGGTACTCCATGACCAGGTACAGCTCGCCCGAGGCGGCGCGGCCGAAATCGGTGACCGCGATGATGTTGGGATGGTTGAGGCGGCTGGCTGACTGCGCCTCGCGCTCGAAGCGGCGCATGGCCTCGTCCATCTGGCCAAGCTCGGCGTGCAGCAGCTTGACCGCGACCACCTTCTTCATGAGCGTGTGCTCGGCGCGGTACACCGCGCCCATGCCGCCCTCGCCGATGCGGGCCAGCAGCCGGTAGCGCTCGCCGACCAGGGCACCGACGAAAGGATCGACCGGAGCTGGAGGCGGCGCGCCGGCGACTTGCGTGGGAGACGACGCGGGGTCCGACACGAATCGCGTACTCTACCGCAAAGCCCGCGCGGCCCGGCGGCCGGCGCGGTTGACGGCGATTGACGGCCTCGCGGCCATGCCGCATGGTTCTGGCCCGATGCCCGACGACGGCGCACTCATCAAGCGACTTGCGGATCTGGTGGCCTTCGACACCCAGAACCCGACCGGGAACGAACGGCCGATGATCGACAAGCTTTCCGCCGACCTCACCGCGGTCGGCGCACACACCGTCGAGACCTTCGAAACCTCGGGTCACCACGCGGTGTACGCGCGTTTCGGCGCCGGCACGCCGCGTTTGTTGCTCAACGCGCACGTCGACACGGTGCCCGCCAACACCGGCTACTCGCACCCGCCGCACACGCTGGTCGAACGCAACGGGCGCCTGTACGGTCTGGGCGCCGCCGACACCAAGGGCGCCATCGCGGCAATCGTCGAGGCGCTGGCGATGAAAGCCGCTGCCACGCCCGGCGGCCAGGTGGAAACTTCGGTCGCGGTTTTGTTTTCGGGCGACGAGGAGCGCACCAACTCGTGCGCCAAGGCGTTCGTCGCGAGCCCCCGCGCCGAGGGTCTGACCCGGGCGATCGTGTGCGAGCCGACCGCCCTGCGGGTCGGCCACCGGCACCGTGGCATCGGTGCGGTCGAGGCGGTGGCCACTTCACCGGGCGGGCATTCGTCGCGTGCCGACGAGTTGCCAAGTCCGGTGGCGGCGCTGGCACGCGCCGCGGTTGCGCTCGATGAGATGGGCAAGCGCCATCGCAAGTCCGGGCCCGATGGCTTTCAGGGCTTGTGCCTGAACGTGGCCGGTATCGCGGGCGGCGTGGCCTTCAATGTCATCCCGTCGCGCGCCACGCTGAGCATGTCGCTGCGCCCGCCGCCCGGGGTCGACGTACGCGCCGTGCTGGACGAGGCCGAACGCGAGGCCCGCAAGGCCGCTGCGCCCGACGCCCTCGATTGGTCAGTCGTGATCGCGAGCCAACCATTCGAGACGCGCAACCTGGCCGCCTTCGCCGACCTGCTGGGCGATCGCGTGCGCGAGCCGGTCAACCTCGCGTTCTGGACGGAAGCGGCCATGTTCTCGGCACGCGGCATCGACGCCGTGGTGTTCGGCCCCGGCCACATCGAAGAGGCCCACGCCGCCGACGAGTTCGTCGATCTTGCCGATCTGGTCGCTGCTCGCGACGCGTTCCTGCGGATGCTGTCATGAAGATGGAAGCCGAGATCATCCAGCGCTTTCTCGAAAGCGTTGGGCAGAAGGCCGACGTCGATCTCTACTTGAAGCTGTTCCGCGCGCAGCAGAAGGAAAGCTTCGCCATCATCGCGGCCGACGCGCAGATCGTCCGCAACGCGCTCGATCCATTTCACTTCGATCTGCGCATCCTGGCCGGGCTGGGGCTTTACCCGGTGGTGGTGCTGGGCCTGTTCGACGCCAAGGACGCCGACCGGCAAGCCCAGCGCGTGCACGACTGGCTGGTGGAAGATCAGGTCCCGGCGCGCGTGGTCGAGACCGATCCGCACCTGTCCGACGCGACCATCGAGAGCATCCGCGGCACCATCGCCGACAACACCATCCCGCTGGTCACGCTGGAAGACGCCAAGGACGCCGCCACCGACACCCGCTTCGATCACCTGGTGCGCCTGGCCAGCCGGCTTGGCACCCGCAAGGTGATCTTCCTGTCGATGACCTCGGGGCTGGAACGCGAGGGCGCGCCGTCGATCTCGCTGGTCAACTTGTCGTCCGACTACGATCGACTGCTGAGCAGCAAGGGCCATCTGTCGCGGCGGCACCAGACGCTCTTGCGGCAGGTCAAGGATCTACTCGACGAGGTTCCGCACCGGATGAGCGTCGCGGTGGTCAACCCGCTGGCCCTGCTGCGCGAGTTGTTCACCGTGAACGGCGCCGGCACGCTGCTGCGCAAGGGCTCGCGCATCGAGAAGCACGCCGGCTTCGAGCGCGTCGACCGGGCGCGGCTGCAGGCGCTGATGGAGTCGGCGTTCGGCCGCAAGCTGGTCAGCCAGAGCGCGCTTGAACGCGACGTCGAGTCGGTCTACGTCGAGGAGAACTACCTGGGCGCGGTGCTGCTATCGCAAAGCCCCGTGGGCACCTATCTGTCCAAGTTCGCGGTCGAGCGCCACGCCCAAGGTGAAGGCATCGGCGGCGATCTATGGACGGCGATCACGCGCGAGCACCCAAGTTTCTTCTGGCGCGCGCGGCCGCAAAACCCGATTGCGCCCTGGTACGCCAAGCAATGCGACGGCTTCGTACGCACGCCCGAGTGGCACGTATTCTGGCGCGGACTCGCGCCCGCCAAGCTGGAGGCCGCAATCGCATTCGCCCTGGCAGCGCCGGCGGACTTCGGGGATCCGATCGCGATGGCGACAAACGGAGGCGGCGGAAAGGGGTGAGTGTTGTGGCCGCGGAGCAGTTTGGGGGCGTGCTACTCTGAAGGACGGGCTTTCTAATGGACGAAAAAATACTAGATGCCTTGAAGCAACTCGAACGCCGATTCGAGGCCATGGAGGCGCAACAGCAAGCCTTCAACTCGCGGATGGATGGCATGAACTCGCGGATGGATGCCACGAACTCGCGGATGGATGCGGGGTTCAAGCGCATGGACGTGGGCTTCAGCCAGGTTCGCCAGGACATAGACAACGTTCGGTTGCTCACGGTGACGGCGCAGGAACGCCACATCGAGACGCGCATCGACCTCGCCGACATCGTTCGCCGGATTGGAGTCGTCGAAGAGAAGCTGGGTATCAAGCGCCAGCAGTAAGGCGCAGTCGAGCAATCACCGCCCGAGCCACAGCCGCCTACGCAGGTCCAACAGATCGCGCGCCACGCCGGCAACCCGGCGCAGGCCGGTGCTCTTGCTGACGCCCGCGCGGCGGGGCGCGCAGTGGATCGCGACGGTATCGTGAGCGGTGCCCTGGCGCAGGGCGCGGATGGGGAACTCGAAGTTCAGGAAGAACGTATCGGGCGTGAGCACATCCGCATCAAACAACTCGCGCTTGAACAGGTACGGGCCGTCGCTGTGCATGCGCACGCCGAACAGCGCGAGCATGAGGCCGCGGATGCCCGCCGACATCAATGTCCGTTGCCAACCGTCGTCGCGATCGCGGTACACCGAGAACACCACGGGCGCCCGCGTCCGTTCGGCGGCTGCGCACAGGGCATCGAGTTCACCCGGTGGGATTTGTCCATCGCACGGCAGGAACGTCACCCACGGCAGAGTCGCCGCGCGCACGCCGGTTTTCAACGCCGCGCCGATGCCGCGGTTGCGCTCGTGTGAAATCACCTGCGCGCTGGCATCGCCCGCCAGCACCGCCAGCGCCGCCGACCGCGTGCCGTCGCTGCTACCGTCGTCGACGAAGATCAGTTCCCAGGGCGCGCCCCGCCCGACCAGCCAGGCGCGAATTTCGGGCAACACCGTCGGCACATTTTCGGCCTCGTTGTAGGCGAACACGACAAGCGACAGCGGGTCGGCCATTGCGAATCACCGCATGCGCAGAAACTTGGCGGGCACACCGACCACCACCGAATACGCCGCGACATCCGACGTGACCACGGCGCCCGCTCCGACGATCGCGCCGCGGCCGATCGAAACCCCGGGCAGCACCACCGCGCCCACGCCAATGTCGGCATCGTCCTCAATCAACACCGGCGCGGTTGCGATCGGCGAGAACAACACTGGCACCTCACGCCCAGCCTCGGCGTGCTGCGAGGTGATGATGCGAACGCCGGGGCCAACGCCAACCCGCGCGCCGATGGTCAAGCCGCCCGCCGAGTGGAAGAACGCCTGCTGCCCGATCCAGGTGTCGTCACCGATGCGCATCTCGTTCCTGTGGTACCCCTTCAATATCGCCTGGTGACCCACGTAAACGTTGCGGCCGAGGGTGATGGTCTCCGCGTGAAACACCAAGACGCCGGTCTCGAGCACGCAGTCGGCGCCGATCGCCTTGAAATCCTCGGGCCAGAACGCGCCGGTGCCATGCGATCGGTGCCGTGGCGTCGATGTCGACACGTCAGAGATCCTTCGCCCATCGCGCCGCCAGCGCAATGCCCAGTTGCCCGGTCCAGTAGAACGCGAGGCCCACGGCCTGTCCGTGCGGCAACCGACGATGAAACTGGCCCAGGGCCAGCATCGCGTCCGATATGTAGAACAGCAGGGCACCCGCCGCCGCGGTCAGGCTGACCAGCGCCGGCCACGGCCCGGCTAGCAAGACCTGCGCGGACACCACCATCACGGTGATCACCGCGCCATACAGCACAACCGGAGCGCGCAACTTCGCACTCACGCCAGGCCAGATCTTGCGCACCAGAAAGATCGTCGCGCCGGCGAACGGCACCGCCGCCGCGACCGCGACGGGCACCGAGAAATCCGGGCCGGCCGCCGTCACAAACGCAACCGTGTACTGAAAGTGCGCAATGAGAAACCAGGCAATACCAATGGGCAGCGCGATCGGCCGCTCGCTGACCAGCGCCAGATCTCCTGCCGCCGCGCACAGCAAGCCAACCGGCACCGCCAGCATGGGTGCCATGTCGCCGGCCAGCGGCCGGCCGACCACCCAGATGAGCGACGCCGTCACCGCCGGCTTGGCCAGCCAAAACACCGCGCGCTTGCCGGTCTCCAGCGCCACCAGCGCCACCACGAACAGGCCCGCGAACGCCGCCAGTGGAAGCCAGGCGCCCTGCCCACCGGGAGGTAGCACCTGCACAAGTCCCATCACCGCGGCGACCGCGGCGAACGGCGCCATCACCGGCGCCAAATTCTCAAGCACGCGCAGCCACCTCCGGATGGCTCATGCGCCCGCTTGCAGGTAGTCGCCCGACGGCGCCAGAACCTCGCGTTGCTTCATGACGTTGGGGGCGCCGACGATGCCGTCGCGTTCCATCTGCTCGACAATGCGCGCGGCGCGGTTGTAGCCGATCTGGAAGCGGCGCTGGATGGACGACACGCTGACCTGGCGCGCCTCGCACACGTACGCAATGGCCTTGTCGTAGACGTCGTCGGAGAAGTTGTTGGCGGGCGCGCCGTTGCCGTCTTCCGCGTCCTCGTCGCGTGGCTTGAGTATGTCCATGTCGTAGACCGGCGCGGCCTGCTTCTTCAACGAATCCACCACGCGGTGAACCTCGTCGTCCGACAGGAAGGCGCCGTGGATGCGCTTGAGCTTGAGCCCGCGATCCGAGAACAGCATGTCGCCGTTGCCCAGCAGCGTCTCGGCGCCGGGCTGATCCAGGATGGTGCGCGAATCGATCTTCGAGGCGACCTGCAGCGCGATCCGGCTGGGAAAATTGGCCTTGATGAGGCCGGTGATCACGTCGACCGAGGGCCGTTGCGTGGCCAGAATGAGATGCAGGCCCGCGGCGCGCGCCTTCTGTGCCAGCCGCGCCACACTGGTCTCGACGTCCTTGGGCGCGACCATCATGAGATCGGCAAACTCGTCGATGACGATGACCACGTAGGGCAGCTTGCGCGGCGGCGGTGGTGCGTCGGCTGCAGCTTGTACCGCCGCCGCCCGCGCCGACTCCTGCTCGCGCAACTCCTCATTGGGCGCCGCCGCCAGGGGCCCGCTGTCGGCCTCGACGTCGACCTCCTTGTCGTTGCCATTCTCGTCGGTGATGATCACCTTCAACCGCCGCGCGCGCTTGGACGGCGACTCGTCGAGCGCCGCGGACACGGCGTTCTTGGCCTTGTTCTGCTCGGCGTCGAGCTTGGCGTTGTAGCTGATGATGTCGCGCACCCCCGCCTTCGACAGCAACTCGTAGCGGCGCTCCATCTCCTCGACCGCCCAGTGCAGGGCCAGGTTCGCCTTCTTGGCGTCGGTCACCACCGGCAACAGCAAGTGCGGGATGCCGGCGTACACCGACAGTTCCAGCATCTTGGGGTCGACCATGATGAAGCGGACTTCCTCGGGCGTGGCGTTGAACAGGATGCTGGTGATCATGCCGTTGACGGTGACCGACTTGCCCGAGCCGGTGGTGCCCGCGACCAGCAGGTGCGGCATCTTGGCCAGATTGACCGTGACCGGCGCGCCCTTGATGTCCTTGCCCAGCGCGACCTGCAGCTTCGACGCCGAGCCGGTGAAGGTGTGGTCTTCCATGATCTCCTTCAGGAACACCATCTCGCGCGTCTGATTCGGCACCTCGACGCCAACCACGGTCTTGCCCGGGATGGGCTCGATGCGGACTGCTTTCGCCGCCAGCGACAGCGCCAGGTCAGCCTCGAGGCCTTTGATTCGGCCGAGGCGCGTGCCCTCGGCGGCCTGAAATTCGTACATGGTGACCACCGGGCCCAGGTTGATCGCGGTGACCGCGCCCTTGACGCCGTAGTTGGCCATCGCGCGCTCGAGGCGGGCGGCCATCTCGCGCAGAGATTTCTCGTCGATGGCACCCTGCTGCTGGGGCTGGTACTCGAGCAGCGACGTCGCCGGCAGGATGAACTCGCCGTCGGTGAGGCGCTTGTACCCGGGTCCGATGTCTTTCGGCCGCTCCACGGCAGCGATCGCGGTCGGCTTGCCCTGGCGGGCGAGGAACGGCGAATCGACGATCACCGGGCCAGCGGCCGTGACCGGCGCACCAACCGGCTGGTCCTCGAGGGTGTCATGTGCGGCAGCGACGGCAGCGACCGCCAACGCCACCGGTCCGGCCTCGGCGCGTGACTCGAGACCCGAGAAGATCGGCGGCGGCGAGGCGAACGCCTCGGCCTCGTAATCCTCGCCCGCGGGCCCGGCCAGCATGGCGTCCTCGGGCTCGCGATCGAGCGCAGCGAGTTGGGCGGACGTCGCGCACTCGACAGCCGCCACCTCGGCCACCAGCGCGGCCATGTGGGCGCGCAAGACTTCCTCGGGGCTAGGCTCGTTGCGGTCGTCTTGTCGTTCCTCTTGTCGTTCCTCGATGACCAGCTCGTCGGTGACCTCGTGCTCGGCGGCCACCATGATCACAGGTCCCGGCTCGCCCACCGAGACCGCTTCGCTTGCCATCTCGCGCATGGGCGCAAACGGCGGCGCCATGTTGACCACGATGGGCCGGCGATCGCTGTCGTCGGACCCGTAGCTATCGTCGTCGCCGCTGACGTCGCTCGCTTCGGCGCCTGCATCCGCAGGCATGCGAGCATCGTCTTCAATCGACGCCTCGTCGTCGTTCTCGTCCTTGGCGGTGCCCTTCTCGGGGAACATGGCCACCACCATCCGGCCGAGAGCCCCACCCACTGCGCGAACTCCCGCCCACAGATGTCCGCCCGCCCACGCCAGCGCCGCCAGCACCTCTTGCACGCGCACGTTGGTCAACACCAGCAGCGAGATCGAAAGCAGTGTCGTCGCAGCCAGCGCCGCGCCCACGCTGCCGATGAAGCTTGCGGTCACCTCGCCCAGCCACTGGCCGAGCAATCCGCCCGGTCCGCGCAACCTGACCGCGCCGCCCGCGAACGGCAGGTGCAGCAGCACCGAAGCGGCGCCCAGCATGCCAAGCACGCTCGCTACCTCGCCGAAGCCCTGGGTCAGCGGGGTTGCCCGAAAACAACGCATAGATACAACAGACATCATCATGATGAGCAGGTAGGAGCCCAGGCCGGCCGCGGAGTACAGCCCAGTTGCGGTAGCGGCACCCCCGGGTCCCATCAGGCGCCCTTCACCTGCCTGCATCGAAACAAGCGAAAGAGCTGAGAAAATCGCCAGTCCCAGCAGGATCACGCCGGCGATCTCGCGGCCTCGTCCTTGCGGTTTCTCCCTGGTCTTCGCTGCTGCCATGTTGCCCCCGGTCAAGTGTCGGATTTGGTGGTGCGTAGTAGTCATAAGAATTACTTACACCTACATTACCCACCGTACCTGGGGCTATGAGGCCGTCAATTTTTTTCTTTCGCGCCGGGGCAGTTAGGGCGACACGTTGGAAACAAATTGGCTGCCGCGCCCGGTCCGTCTGGTGTCCTATGCCGGTGCTTTTTCAAGCTCGCGGCCCGTTGGTGTCAAGGCTGGGATACCTGCCTGCGGCGGCACTGGCGATCCTACTAGCGGCCGGTTGCGAAGGCGGCCTGCGATCGGTCTCCAAGACCACCGACGGGGGCGTGCAAAATGCTGGCAAGGGCGGCGCGCCCGGTGGCAAAGGCGGTGGCCCCGGAGTTGCTGGCGCACCCGGAAACGGCGGCAGCCCAACCGACGCCCGCCCTGGCGACGGCGGCACATCGCCCGGACTCGATGGTCCGCCCGATACGAGCCCCGATACCGGACGAGCGCCAGACAGCGCCACGAACATGGTCCGTCCACCCGGCTGGGTCGATGAATCGCACAGCACAAAAGGCAAGCCCAACTACGATTTGGTTTTCCCGCAAGGCAAGGTGAATCGCATCGACGTCGTCGTCACCGCCGACGACTGGCAGAAGATGCAAGACGATCTTGTCATCAAGATTCCGAAGCCCCCCACCGGGAGCGATTTCGTAAAAGGCCAGCCGATCTTCGTCCCCTCGACCGTGAAGTTCGAAGGCCGCACGTGGACCAGCGTCGGTCTTCGCTACAAGGGCAATTCGACGCTCGGAATACCTTACCTGGCGGGGCAGAAGAAGCTGCCGTTTCGGCTCGATTTCGACGAATTTGAGCCAACGACCCCCGGTGTGACCGATCAACGCTTCTGGGGCTTCAAGGCACTCTCGCTCGCGAACAACGCGCGCGATTCATCGTTCCTCCGCGACAAGGTGGGCGGCGATCTATATCGGGCGGCCGGGACGCCCACGCCTCGATCCGCGTTCTACCGGCTATACGTCGATTTCGGCCTGGGCCCAACCTACTTCGGGCTCTACACGGTGACCGAAGTCCCTGGTGGCCCCATGCTCGATCAGCAGTTCGGCGCCGGCAATGGCGGCGGCAACCTTTACAAGTGCGACGGCCCTGGCGCGCAATTCAAGGTGTTCAACCAGATGTCGTTCGAGAAGAAGTCGAACGAGATGGCGGCCGACTGGCAGGACGTCATGGCGATGATCGCTGCGATCAACTCGCCCCGCACCGACGCGGCAGCGTGGCGTATGGGTCTTGAGAAGGTCTTCAATGTAGATGGCTTTCTGAAGTTCCTCGCTCCCACGACCGTGATGCCGAACTGGGACACCTACGGCGGGCTCCCCCACAACTACTACCTCTACGGCCACCCCAAAGAGGGCGGTCGGCTGCATTGGATTCAGTGGGACAACAACGAAGCCATGAAGCCCCAAGCCGGAGTTCCCCTGGATCTCAGGACGTCCTCAACGACTTGGCCACTGACCGCCTACGTGGGTATGGATCCGGTCTACCGTGCGGCCTATCTCACGTACGTCAAGAACTTCATGGAAGGCCCGTACTCCCTCGCGAAGTTCACCGCGCAGGTCATGGCCGAAAAGACGCTCGTGGCCCCGTATGTCTACGGCCCCGAGGGCGAGCAGCCTCCCTACACGTTGATCACGCGTGGTCAGGTCAGCTTCGACGAGGCCGTGAAGTACCTGATCGACTTTGCGGCCGCCCGCAGGAGCACCGTGCAAATGTTCTTGCTGATGCCCAACCCGATGATGCCCATGCCCATGCCCATGCCGTTCCTGGACGAGGGCCTGCAGTCGCCACTGCTGCTTTACGGACCGGAAGACCTGGAAAACTAGAAAAAGCCCGGGCTCCGCCAGGTTGCGAAACCCGGGC
>JANPCZ010000246.1:0-17025 GCA_031431215.1 Myxococcales bacterium | reverse complement strand
ACTGCAGGGCTCGTGCCGATGGCGCCGAGTCTGGAAAGGCGTGGCAAGGCGCGGTCGAGATCGTCCCTCTTGCTTGCCCAACCTGCGGATCCGGCGCCCGCATGCGAGTCCCGCATCTCGGGCACGAAGCAGCGTCAGGAGCGAAAGATGCGCGAGTACTGCGTCTCGTGGAGCGCGCTGCCGATGGCGTGGGCGTGGGCGGGGGCGGCCGCGCCGATCTCGTCGTCGTCGATCGCCAGGCCGGCGTCGACCACGGCCGGGATTGCAGCCCTTGGGTCGTGGCGGTACCAGCCTGTACACGGTAGATCCAGGCAAATGCCACGCATTTCCGGTACGACTGGAAACCGACCTTGAAAGGCACGACACACGTGTCGTAACCTCCCGCCGTGTTGGCGCGATTGGCCGTCGGAAGGAGTTTCAGGCTCGACGTCCGTTGCTTCCTCGTTTGGGCTTGTACCTTGCTGCCTGCCTGCCCGGACCCAGCACAGGAGGCGACCAACCGGAATCGGCAGGCCATGGAAGAGCAACGTCGCCACGTGCTGTCCCTGCTCGACACGCCTCCGACCGCGGAAACCATGGACAAGTTCGTCGAAGCATGCGCCACGAAGGACCTTCCGCCTGAAAAAAGGCTTCCCTGCGCCGCAGCTCACGCAACAAGGGCGAGAGCGTTTTCCCAAACTGGGAAAGCGGCATACCGCGTGGTCGCAGCTGCTGCGGAGGCTCAAGCCTTCGGCGACGTGTCGACGGAGATTTCTCAAATCCTGAGGGACGCCCAACGAACGATCGCTCTCCAAGGATTCGAAAATAGTCTGCAAAAGGCTGCCGATTGCGTAAGAAAGAACGATTGCGTTGATGTTGTAGCATTGGCCGATGAGGCCGCCAGGCACCTCGCCGACCTTCGCTCCATCGGGGGCGAGAATGCAGCCACCCTCGGGTCGATGGAGCGCAGGCTGGCTCCGGTTGCTATTCGAGCGAAGCGCGCGGGAGCAAAAGCGGCTGTCCGGCGGGCAGCGGTCGAAGCGGTCGAATCGATCGCGCGAGCGTGCCTGCACGAGGGGGACAAGTCAACGGACGCGCGGGTCGACTGCAAGTTGAGCGTACTCAGGATGTTGAAGGCGCCTTCGGGCGCCGACTTTCCCGGCGTCTTCGACGATGCGCCTCACCCCGTCAAGCAGCCCAACGGCTCCTACGTTTGGAACGCGTGGGTCGACGCTCAGAACTCGTTCGGCGCTAAGCTGCGGACGCGTTTTGCCTGCTTGTGGTGCAATGGCAGAGTTACTGTCGGCTTCCGCTGAGGTTGAAACGGCCGTGAGGAGGTGCCGGAGGAGGTGCCGGTCGGAAGGTGCGACGGTAAGGCGCCGCCCGGGAATCGATGTTTCAAGGGTGCGTCCGCGGCGCGATTGCGTCGTTCCATTCACCGTGAAAGGCCGCGGGATGGAGGTTTAGGGTCTTGAATTCACCTTTGCTGACCTTGATGCCTGTCGGGTAGATGCGCTTGTCGAGCTTGGCGTTGATGGTCAAACCCTCCTGCGTGGTGGTGTTCGCGATGAGGTCGACGACGACGTCGTGGGTAACGAGAGGTCTGCCTCGCCAGTTGCGGGTGATGTGGCAGAACATCCGGTGCTCGATCTTTTTCAACTTGCTCGTGCCGGGCGGAAAGTGGCACCCGGTGATGCGGACGCCGGTCTCGTCTGCGAAATTCTTCCATCCCCGCGACTGGGCGCTGTTGCTGCCGCCACTGTCAGCGTTGATCATCAACTCGGTGGCGTTCGGGTAGCGGCGTGAGCCCATGTGCTTCCACCGGGCCCTGATGCCCTGCACAGCAAAGTCGGGAGGCTTGGCGGGGAGCGACTTTCTTGCATCCTGCTAAGGCGATGCCTTCGGGCCGCCGATGCGCTTGAGAAGCAATTTTCGTTTGGCCCCAGCCCATCCGATGGGCAGAGTCAGCGTGTCCCCTTGTAAGGTGATCGGGGCGCCGGCCTCAAGATCGGTCCATGGCCTGCTCGCCGCGCAGGCGAGGTCGGTGGCGACAGCTTCCGTTGGGTCGAGCCGGGTTGTCCCGAGTGCCACGCAGGAATTTCCCATCTCATATCCCGCGGGAATAGCCAGTCGCTTCGATCCGCACTGCCATAGGTGGTAAAACGGCGACTCGGCGATGCCTTTTGACTCCGCTGTCCGCCCTATCAGGACGGTCTTTTTGCCCCGGACGGCGAAAAACGCCGGGCCACCGTGCCGACAGGTCGTTGGTGGACTGTAGCGCCCCTGACACGTCATCCCGAGTGAGGTTGCGCCTTGCCACCACGTGGACCCGTTCTCGCCGATCGTAAGTGTGAGATCGCGGCTCTCCTCGGCGACACATCCCCGCCCCGCCTCCTTGTCGACGAGGTGAATGTCGCCCGCGTAGACACCGGGCCGGACCGGCGGTGCCGTAGCTTCTTGGGCCTCCGTCTCCGTGTCGGCAACAGGATTCCTTTTCCGGACCCGCGGCCCAGCTCCGTGGTCGCGCCCACAAAACTCTAAATCCTCCTTGACGTACGCGCCACTGATGTCGATGTAGAGGCCGCGCTCATCATTGACCAGGAGCCATGGGACATGTTTTGTGGCCAGGAACATCATCCCCACGATGCCTTCGTCGCTCGCAACCAGCGGCTGCGGGTCGGCCTGGCAGAGACGACGGCGAGTCGCCTTGTCGAGATAACCACCGAGGGCGATCGTTTTCGCCTCCGGGCGCTTGGTGCCAGGATCTCGCATGACCAAATAGAAGTCGGTCAGGTCAAGGTCGATGTCCGCGTTCGCCGACGTGTTCCTCACCCGAAAGGTGAGAACGTAGATGTCCTTGTTTCCTGGCTCGGGCGACCGGAAATGTCCCCCGAGTGCGCCGCAATCTAGCATCGTGATGAAGTCGTCAGCGTGGTGCGTGAGAATCGGCATCGAGACCGCAATGCCATTCCCCTGGCATTCCCGGGATCGTTTCTTGTAGTCGAATTTGCCGTCGCCCGCTGTCAGCCGATCGGCGTCGCCACTGTTGGTGATGAGCCTGCAGGCCTTCTTGCCCTTCACCAGGTCCAACATCATGGCCTCCGGTGATTCCTCATCTGGATCGGGCGCGGCTGGAGCATCTGCGCGCGCCGGAGGCGGCGCGAGAAATAGGCCGGCTACCACCAACCCCAGGACAACCGCGGCACGATCCCAGCGCCACGACCCTGCAAGACTCGTGGGTAGGGCACACAAGGTCAGTGATCTGCTGCCCCCCATCACATCGCTGTTGCCACATAGGGGCTGTTTCGTCACCTTGCGCCCGTGCATGATGTCAGAGGATGCCCCAAAAGTGTCGTCGTTGCGACAGCGAGGTGCCGACAGCGAGATGTGGCCGGCAACGGCTTTCTTAAGCCTTCTCAGGCATGCTCTGGCGTCGTGGCGGGCGCCAGTTACAAGAATCCTTCTTTCGGACAAAAGACAAGTGAAGGCGAGGCGGACCGGCCGCTTCAGGCCGCTTCTCCTCACGTTGCCCTCTCGACATAGTCCAGAAGGCGAAGTCCGTCATCGTAATACTTGGTGCGATCGGGCGCGATCAAGGTTCCTTGTCCTGACCACGCACAAATGCGCCTTCCTTTGGGCGGCGGCGCGTATGAGGGCAGGGGCAACCCGCTCGCCGACCCTCCGCTCAGGAGCGAAAGATGCGCGAGTACTGCGTCTCGTGGAGCGCGCTGCCGATGGCATGGGCGGGGGCGGCCGCGCCGATCTCGCCGTCGTCGAGCGCGAGGCCCGCGTCGACCACGGCCGGGATATTCACCGTCGCGTGCGACAGGATGCGCTGGGCGGCGCTCTGTCCCAGCGGCACCGCGCGCGCCGCAGCGCCGACCTGGTTCTCGCACCAGGAAAACAGGAAGCCCTGGCTGGCGTCGCGCACGTCGATGCCCCAGGTCGCGGCCGCCAGGGCGAACAACGTCAGGTGGGTCGCCCTCGGTTCAGCGGTGAAGGCCTGCGCACGTTCCACATCCAGGGTCACCAGCAGTCGCGCCAGGGCGTTGCCGATTCGCTGGTCCTCTGCCTGCAGTTCGCGAGTTGCTCGCGAGGCAAACAGGAAATCGTTCCAGCGGCGGATCGCCGGCTGGTCGTCGGCGATCCAGGCCGCGTGCAACCGGGCCAGAAGCGGCACCTCGATGGCCCGAAGGGAGTGCCCGAGCATGCCCAGGATCCAATCCGCCGCGGTTTCTTCGTCGCGCACCCAACCCGCCGTCACCGCGTGTTCCAGTCCCTGTGAGTAGGCGAACGCCCCGATGGGCAGCGCGGGACTGCATAGCTGCAGCAGCCGAAGCAACGCCGGACTGGTCATCCGTCGTGGTCGTGGTCGTGGTCGTGGTCGCTGCTCGCGCCGGTCCGCTTGCCGTGGCCGTAGGCTCCGGGTTCGGGTTCGAACACGGCGTCGACCGTGTGCACGGCAAGCCCCAGCGCGCGGACCATGTCGTCGAGCACGTGGTCGTGCTGGTAGCGCAGCACCCCCGGGCGGATCTGCAACGGTACGTGGCGGTTGCCCAGGTGATAAGCGGCGCGGGAAAGCCGAAGCGGATCGGCCTCGTCGACCGACGACAGGGTTTCCGCGGCCGCCTTCACCGCGATGACCAGGCCATCATCCGCGAGCAGCCGATCGCCATCCCTCAGTACTGTGCCACGCGGCAACAGCAGACCGACCCAGCTGTCGTCGTCGAGGCGCACGCGCTGGCGGGCCTTCTTGCGATCATCGAAGGCCAGCGTGACCGTCGTGCTCGCTGCCGCTTCGCGCTCGCCGAGTTGCGTGACCTCCCGCATGGCTCGCTCAGAACAGGAAGTACTTCTGCGCCAGCGGCAACTGCTTGGCCGGCTCACAGGTCAGCAGTTGCCCGTCGGCGCGCACCTGGTAGGTCTGCGGATCGACTTCGATCTTCGGCAGCGCGCCGTTGTGAATCAGATCGGTCTTGCGCAGCTTGCGCGTGTCCTTCACCGCGACCAGTCGCTTGTGCAAACCCAGCTTCTTGCCGATCTGAGCGGCGAGCGCCGCTTTGGACACGAAGGTGACGTGGGTGGCGTGGCGCGCGCCGGCCAGCGCGCCGAACATGGGGCGGTAGTGCACCGGCTGCGGCGTGGGGATCGATGCGTTCGGATCGCCCATCTGAGCGGCGACGATGAACCCGCCCTTGATGATCATCGAGGGCTTGGCGCCGAAGAACGCCGGCTTCCACAGCACGATGTCGGCCAGTTTGCCGACCTCCAGGCTGCCGACCTCGTGGGCGATGCCGTGGGTGATGGCGGGGTTGATGGTGTACTTGGCGATGTAGCGCTTGGCGCGGAAGTTGTCGTTGCCGGCGCCGTCGCCGGGCAGGGCGCCGCGCTGCTGCTTCATCTTGTGCGCGGTCTGCCACGTCCGTGTGATGACCTCGCCGACCCGGCCCATGGCCTGGCTGTCCGACGACATCATGCTCATGGCGCCGAGGTCATGCAGGATGTCCTCGGCGGCGATGGTCTCGCGCCTGATGCGCGATTCAGCGAACGCCACGTCCTCGGGGATGCCCGCGTCGAGGTGGTGGCACACCATCAACATGTCCAGGTGCTCGTCGATCGTGTTGACGGTGTAGGGCCGCGTCGGGTTGGTCGATGACGGCAGCACGTTGGGCTCGCCGCACGCCTTGATGATGTCGGGCGCGTGACCGCCGCCGGCACCTTCGGTGTGGTACGTGTGGATGGCGCGCCCCTTGAACGCTTTGATCGAATCTTCGACGAAGCCCGACTCGTTCAGCGTGTCGGTGTGGATCGCCACCTGCACGTCCATCCGGTCGGCGACCGTCAGGCAGTTGTCGATCGCGGCGGGTGTCGTGCCCCAGTCCTCGTGCAGTTTGAGGCCGATGCAGCCAGCGCGCACCTGCTCGATCAGGCCCTCGGGCAAGCTGGCGTTGCCCTTGCCCAGGAAGCCCAGGTTCATGGGTAGGCCGTCGGCCGCCTGCAACATGCGCGCGATGTTCCACGGCCCGGGAGTGCAGGTTGTGGCCGCAGTGCCAGCCGCCGGGCCGGTGCCGCCGCCTACCATGGTGGTCACCCCCGACATCAGGGCGTCGTCGATCTGCTGGGGCGAGATGAAATGGATGTGCGTGTCGATGCCGCCGGCGGTGGCGATCAAGGTCTCGCCCGCGATGATCTCGGTGCCGGGGCCGATCACGATGGTCACGCCGGGCTGCACGTCGGGGTTGCCGGCCTTGCCGATGCCGGCGATGCGCCCGTCCTTGATGCCGATGTCAGCCTTGACCACGCCCCAGTGATCGATGATGAGCGCGTTGGTGATGACCGTGTCGGCGACGGTCTTGCCCACGCGCTGGCTCTGCCCCATGCCGTCGCGGATGACCTTGCCGCCGCCGAACTTCACTTCCTCGCCGTAAATGGCGTGGTCGTGCTCGACCTCGACCAGCAGGTCGGTGTCGCCCAGGCGCACCCGATCGCCGACCGTGGGGCCGTACATCTCGGCGTAGGCGCGCCGGTCGATGACCCGGCTCATCGGCGCCCGGCCTTCTTGATCGACTTGGCGGGTCTTGCCTTCTTGGCGGCCTTGACTGCCTTGGGTTTGGCATCGAGCGGGCCCATGACCTCGCCACGGAAACCGTACACCTTGCGTTCGCCTGCGTACGCCACCAGGTCCACCTCGCGGGTTTGCCCCGGCTCGAAGCGGACGGCAGTTCCGGCGGGAATGTGCAGCCGCATGCCGCGCGCCTTGCCGCGATCGAATTTCAGCGCCGGGTTGGTCTCGGCGAAGTGGTAGTGCGAGCCGACCTGGATGGGCCGATCGCCGGTGTTGGCCACCTGCACGGTCGCGGTGGCGCGGCCCTGGTTTATCGTGATGCCGGCGCCCGTGTCGGGCAGCACCTCGCCTGGCGTGAAACCCTTCGCGCCCGGGATCGGGTTGTGGACCGTGACCAGCTTGGTGCCGTCGGGAAAGGTGGCCTCGACCTGCACCTCGGTGACCAGTTCGGGGATGCCGTCCATCACGTCGTCGGGGGTAAGCAACTGTGCCCCGTGGCCCATGAGATCGGCGACTGTACGTCCCTCGCGTGCGCCTTCCATGATCGCTGCCGAGATGTACGCGACCGTCTCGGGGTAGTTCAGCTTGATCCCGCGCGCCTTGCGCCGTTCGGCCAGCAGCGCGGCGGTGAAGATGAGCAGCTTGTCTTTTTCGCGCGGTGACAGATCCATGTCGCGTCTCCCGGGTCAGGTCATCCAGATGCGGGGCCGGACCGCGGGTCGGCCCAAGACAACCGGCCGGACCATACTCCAGACTCGCGCGAAAAGATCGCGCGCGCGCTCGGGGCTGGGGCCGAGGTAGCGGCACACCAGGACGCCATCGAGCAGGCTGGCGGCCGCCAGTTCACCGCCGGGGAGATCGGCGAGAGCACTGCGGATGTCGTCGAGACCGCCGGCCGGGGCGGGCGCGCTGTACATTGTGCCGGTGACCGGCGCGCCGCGCAGGCCCCACGCCGCCGCCAGCACTGGCGCGCCGCCGTCGATGGTGGCGCGCTCGATGGCCAGCGGGCGGCCGTCGCGCCACACCTCGAAGCGCTGGGTGAGCCGGCCGCGCGCAAACGCCTCGTCGCACGCGGGCCGGCCTAGGCACAGCACCTCCCAGCCGATGAAAGCGGCGTCGCCGTCGAGATCGACGCGCGTATTGAGCACCAGCCGCGCGCCGTTGAACAGAATGCTCTCCTGCGGCAGCCATTCGAGCGCCGCGCCCGGTGCCACGCGCAGGCGCTGCGTCTGGTGCGCGACCAGAACGTCGTCGGCGCTGCGGTATGCCTTGGTGGCGGCCGGCGTGGTCAACAGCGCGTGCCCGCCCGATTCCATGACGACATCGATCGTCAGTTCGTCGCCGCCGACCAACCCGCCGGGCGGGTGCAGGATGTAGACGTGGCAGGGGCCGTCGCCGTTGCCCTCGGGATAGAAGGCGCGCTGCACCGCCAGTGGCCCGGTATGGCAGCGCTCGCGCAAGACGGTGCGCGTGCCGGCGGGGGCGAAGCGCAGATCCAGGTGCGCCTGCCAGCGCGGCGCAGGTTGCGTGACCGGCTCCGCGGCGGCGGTCACCTCGTCGAGGGAAAGTGCGGGGTCCATCGGCGCCGGCGACGGTATCCGAGGTTGCCGCCGAGTCAAGGTGGGCGCGCCGGGACAGCCCAGCGAATCTGCCACGACGGTTCAGCGAATCTGACATTGATAGACAGCGAATCTGCCACCATCATGTAGCGAATCTGCCACGGCAGGGCTAGGATGACGAAATGCCCAGGCGCCCGCTAACCCGCCACGTCGCGACCGTTGTCGAAGCGGCCGTCGCGGACACACGCGCCGTTGCCATCATCGGCCCCCGCCAGGCTGGCAAGAGCACGCTGGCCCGTTCGGTCGCCGAGAAACGCAAGGGGGCGATCTACCTGACCCTGGACGACGAGGTCACGCGGCACCTGGTCGAGGCCGACCCCGCTGGTTTCGTGCGCGGACGTCCCGGGCTGCTGGTCATCGACGAGGTCCAGCGCGTCCCCAGGCTCCTGCTTGCGATCAAGGCGCTGGTGGATACCGATCCGCGACCTGGACGTTTCCTCCTGACCGGTTCAGCCCACCTGTTCGCGGTGAAGGATGTCGCCGACTCTCTCGCTGGCCGCATGGAGATAGTCGAGCTGTGGCCGTTCTCGCAGGGTGAGATCGGCGGGCGGCGTGAACGCTTCGTCGATCTGGCTTTCGCAGGACACGTCCCCGCCAGTCACGTCAGCCGCCTGACCAAACTCGACTACCTCGAGCGCGTCTGCCGCGGCGGCTTTCCCGAGGTGGTCGGGCGCCCGATCGAACGGCGCCGCGCCTGGTTCCGATCCTATGTCCGAGCGGTCACCGCACGCGAGATCCCGGGCGTGGCGGATGTCGAGCGGCTCGCGGAGTTGCCCCGCCTGGTGCGTCTGTGCGCGGCCCGACATGGGTCGCCCCTGAACGTTGCCGCGCTCGCCCGCGACGCGGGTTTGCCCGAACGAACCACGCATCGCTATCTCGATGCACTGGAGGCGGTGTTCTTGATTCGACGGATCCCGTCCTGGGGCGGCAGTCTCACGGCCCGCGAGGCCCGCGCGGCAAAGTTGTTTCTGACTGACTCGGGCCTGGCCGCAGATCTGCGCGGTGCCGCTGCGGAGGCGCTGGCCACACCTGGGACGGCGCAGGGAGCCGACGGTCCGCTGATCGTGGGCTTTGTCGTAGGCGAGCTTCTGCGACAGGCTGCGTGGTCCAAGGTGCAGCCGCGGCTGCACCACTTCCGCGATCGCAATGGACTGGAGGTCGACGTGGTGCTCGAAGCCGACGACGGGTCCGTGGTCGGCATCGAGATCAAGGCAGGCACAACGGTCACCGCCTCCGAGGCGGCGGGGCTGCGCTTTCTGAGGGAAAAGCTGGGGGCGAGGTTTCGTTTCGGGGCGATCTTGCACACGGGATCGACTGCAACCAACATGGGCGACCGGATCTGGGCGCTGCCGATGGAGACGCTCTGGTCGGCGTGACCCGGCGTCAGCCATCCCCAAACTCTCGCGCGAACACCTGCGCCACCCGGGGCACGAGCAGCCGCACGACGTCGGTCACCGCCACCGGCCGCTCTAGCACGCTCTGCACGGACGCCATCACGCTGGCGTCGAAGCCGCACGGGTTGATGGCTGAGAAGCGCGACAGATCGGTCGCCACGTTCAGTGCGAACCCGTGCATGGTGACCCAGCGCTTGACGGCGATGCCCAGCGAGCCGAGCTTGCGCTCGCCGTCGGCGGTCCACACGCCGGTCTTGCCGGGCACCCGCGTGGCGGCGATGCCCAGGTCGGCCAGCGTCAGGATCAAGACCTCCTCCAGGTTGCGCAGGTAACGATGCAGATCCCTCTCGTCGTCGCGCAGGAGGAAGATCGGGTAACCCACCAGTTGCCCAGGTCCGTGATAGGTGACGTCACCGCCGCGCTCGATCTCGAACACCGGGATGCCGGCCTCGCCTCGCAGATTCTCGGGGTGGCTGCCGCGGCCCATGGTGATGACGTCGGGGTGCTCGACCAGCACCAGCGTGTCCTCGATCTCGCGCCGCTGTCGCGCCGCCACCAGGTCGCCCTGCAGCCGCCACACCTCGCCGAACTCGCGGCTACCGAGATGAAGGATGCGTGCGGGCACTGGCATGGCCGGCGCCATTGTAAGCTGCCGGCTCTCGCGCATGGTGAAACCTGGCTTGCGTCTGGCCGCCGCGGCCGTCATGTTGCTCGCTGCATGCCGGGGTGGCGCCTGCGCGCCCATGCGCAAGGAGAACCCACGAATGATCGCATCGCTTCTACCGGGCGCGCCGCCGCTGCCCGAGGCCCTGGCCGACAAGCTGCGCGCCGCGCTGGCGGCCAAGGGTGCGGGCTACGTGCCGCGCACGCATCATCTAATAGACGGCAAGACCCCGAAGTACACCAACCGCCTGGTGCTAGAGCCGAGCCCCTACCTGCTGCAGCACGCGCATAACCCGGTGAACTGGTACGCGTGGGGCGACGAGGCGTTCGCCGATGCGCGGCGCATGGGCCGGCCGGTGTTCCTCAGCATCGGCTATTCGACCTGCCACTGGTGCCACGTGATGGAGGGCGAATCCTTCGAGGACGAGGAGATCGCCGCGTTCATGAACGCGCACTACATCTGCATCAAGGTCGACCGCGAGGAGCGCCCGGACGTGGACGCCGTTTACATGAGCGCGGTGCAAAGCCTCACCGGCAGCGGTGGCTGGCCGATGAGCGTGTGGCTGACGCCCGACCGCGAGCCGTTCTTCGGCGGCACGTATTTCCCACCCCGCGACGGCGTGCGCGGCTCCCGCCACGGCTTTCTGAGCCTGCTGCGCGATCTCGCGGCGACCTACAAGGATGATGCCGTGCGGGTCAAGCGCGCGACCGCGTCGCTCACCGATGCGGTCAAGAAACACATGGAGGCCCACGCCGACGGTGGCGCCGGCCCGGCGTCGCTGGTACCGGGCGCGTCCGCCATCGCGTCCACCGTGACGTATTTCAAGCGCGCCTTCGATCCTGTGCACGGCGGCTTGCAGCGCGCGCCCAAGTTTCCGTCGAACCTGCCGGTGCGGCTGCTCTTGCGCTACCACCGCCGCAGCGGCGACGCCGAGGCGTTGCGCATGGCCACGATGACCCTGGAGAAGATGGCGGGCGGGGGCATGTACGACCAGATCGGCGGCGGCTTCCATCGCTACTCGACCGACGCGCGCTGGCTTCAGCCGCACTTCGAGAAGATGCTGTACGACAACGCGCTCCTGGTGGTGGCCTACGCCGAGGCCCACCAGGTCACCTTGCGCGCCGACTTCGCCCGCGTGGTGCGCGAGATCTGCGACTACCTGCTGCGCGAGATGACCGCTCCGGACGGCGGTTTCTACTCGGCCACCGACGCCGATTCGGAGGGCGAGGAGGGCAAGTTCTTCGTCTGGTCACTTGACGAGGTGAAGCGCGTGCTGGGCGCCGACGCCGATGCTTTTGCGGCCTACTATGACATCACGGCCGGCGGCAACTTCGAGGGTCACAACATCGCCAACGTGAAGGCGCCCGACGACAAGCAGCACGCCGCGCTTGCCGACGCGCGCCGCAAGCTCTACCAGGTTCGCGCCAAACGCATCCCACCGCTGCGCGACGACAAGATCCTGGCCGCCTGGAACGGCCTTGCCATCTCGGCCCTGGCGGTCGCGGGCCGCGTATTGGCCGAGCCGCGCTACGTCGAGGCCGCAGTGCGCGCCGCCGATTTCGTGCTGCAGAAGATGCGCGCGCCCGATGGCCGCATTCTGCGCAGCTTCACCGACGGCCGGGCGCAAGCGCAGGGCTTCCTGGAAGATCATGCTTTCATGGCCGCCGGCCTCATCGATCTTTATGAGGCTGGGTTCGATCCGCGTTTCCTGACCGAAGCGGTCGCCATCAGCGAGAGCCTGGAGAAGCACTTCGCCGATGGCGAGCGTGGTGGCTGGTTCATGTCCGCAAGCGACGCCGAGAAACTGATAGCGCGTGAGAAGCCGAGTTACGACGGCGCCGAGCCCTCCGGCACCTCGGTGGCTATCCTGAATGCGCTCCGGCTCGGCTCGTTCACCTCCGATGATCGCTTTCGGCAGATAGCCGAGAAGGCCTTGTCGTCGCTGCACGACGTGCTCACCCTTCGGGGCGTCGCGATGACCGAGGCGCTGCTGGCGCTCGATTTTTTCACGGACGCCCCGCGCGAGGTAGCTGTCGTCTGGCCGGCAGGCTCATCGGCCACCGATCGCGAGCCCATGCTGTCGGTGCTGCGCAAGACTTTCGTGCCCAACCGGGTGCTGGCCGCGACCGCCGACGGCGCGGCGCTCACCGCCGCCGCCCGGATCGCGGGCTTTCTTGCCGGCAAGGTGCCCCAGCAGGGCCAAGTGACTGCTTACGTGTGTGAGCGGGGTCTCTGTGAGTTGCCCGCGACCGGTCAAGAGACGTTCACGAGCCAGCTTGGAAGAGTGAAACCGTACGCACACTGACCCGAGCCCTGACACCACAAGGGATGTGTCATTCGAGGCAGATTCGGATTAGCCTAGCCGCCCAAAATGAAGAAGAGTCAGCACAGTCGGCTCGACCGGCGTTCGTTCCTGCAGCGCAGCTCTGGCGTTGCCTTCGGTCTGTTCGCAGCCGAAACTGTTTCCGGGTCGCCGCTGCTGGCGCAGGAGATCAAGCCCAAGCCGGCGGCCAAGCCGGCGGCGGCGAAGGTGGTCGAGAAGCCACCGGCGCCGGTCGGATGCGCGGTCATCGGGCTGGGCGATCAGGGCCGCGAGATCCTGCGCGCCTTGCAGGTGGTGCCTGGCGCCGACATCCAGATGGTGTGCGACAGCTACCCGTCCATCCACAAGCGCGCCCTTGAGCGCGCGCCCAAGGCGACTCCCGTCGAGGACTACCGCAAGGTCCTGGACAACAAGAGCGTGCAGGCGGTGTGGATTGCGACCCCGAGTCATCTGCACAAGGATCTGGTCCTGGCGGCTTTGCAGGCCGGCAAGCACGTCTACTGCGAGGCGCCGCTGGCTCATACCACCGACGAGGCCAAGGTCATCGCGCAGGCCGCGATGAAGGCGCCCCGGCAGGTCTTTCAGGCCGGTCTGCAGCGGCGCGCGAACCACCTGGAAAAGCACGTCTACGGCTTCTTCCGCACCGGGGTGCTGTCGAAGATCGCGTCGGCGGGCTCGCAGTGGAACAAGAAGACCTCGTGGCGTCGCCCGGCCGCCACGCCCGAGCGCCAGACGCAACTCGACTGGCGGCTCAACAACAAGCTGTCCGGCGGCCTCATCACCGAGGTCGGCATGCACCAGATCGACGCGGCCAGCTGGTTCTTGCGTGGCCGGCCGACGTCGGTGCAGGGCTTCGGTGCCACCATGGCGTGGAAGGACGGCCGCGACTCACACGACACCATCCAGGCGGTGTTCGAGATGCCTGGCGGTCTGCGCTACTCGTACGGCGCGACCCTGGCCAACTCGTTCAACGGGTCGTGCGACGTGTTCCAGGGCACAGACGCAGCGGTCATGATGCGCGGCGAGCGCGCCTGGATGTTCAAGGAGTCCGACGCGCCGAATCTGGGCTGGGAGGTCTACGCCACCAAGGAGAACATAGGCGACGAGACCGGTATCGCCCTGGTGGCCAACGCGACCAAACTGCTGGATGCGGGCCTCGACCCGTCCGAGAACCGTAACGCCTACACCAAAGGCGCTATCTACTATGCGTGTGAAACGTTCTTGAACGCGATCCGCGGAACCGAGAAGACACCCTGTGGGCCGGTGGAGGGCTACGAGGCGACGGTGGTGGCCCTGAAGGCGAACGAAGCAATCCTGAGTGGAAACAAGATCGTGTTTCGCAAGGAATGGTTCGCCCTGACTGCAAGCTGACAGATGGACCGAAAAACGGAGGGACTGACGATGAAGACGAGGACGACGACGGAAGCCAAGAGCACGGTAGGGGCGATCGGCGCCAGCAGGCGCGGCTTTTTCAAGATCGCCGGCGCGGCGGGCATTCTCGCCAAGGGGCTCACGGCCGTTGCTGATGCCGAGGCCGGAGCGCTGCCGGCACCGAAGGCCAACCTGAAAAAATGGATGGCTGGCAAGTATCCCAAGGGTCCGGTCATGGCCAAGGGCCGCGTGATGGGCGCCAACGATCGGGTCAACATCGGTCACGTCGGCCTGGGCGGCATGGGCACGACCCACGTCAAGGATTTCCACAAGATGGGCAAGGAGTGGAACACCCAGTCGATCGGCCTGTGCGATGCGTATAGCGTGCGTCTGGACCGCGCCAAGGCCATCGTGCTGGAGGGCGATCCCGAGGGCGTCAATGTCCAGACCGAGAAGGACTACCGCAAGCTGCTCGAAAACAAGGACATCGACGCCGTGCTGGTGGCCACGCCCGAGCACTGGCACTGCGAGATCGGCGTGCACGCGCTTGAGGCCGGCAAGCACGCCTACGTGCAGAAGCCGATGTCGCGCTACCTGGACGAGGGCTTCCAGCTGTACGACGCCTGGAAGAAGACCGGCAAGATCGTGCAGGTCGGCTCGCAGGGCACGAGCGATCCCAAGTACCACGCCGCACGCGACATCGTGGCGTCGGGCAAGCTCGGCCCTATCGTGAGCGCACAGTCGTCGTACACCCGCAACTCGAAGGACGGCGAGTGGAACTACAAGATCGACGAGGAAGCTGGCCCGTCGAACCTGGACTGGGATCTGTGGCTCGGCTCGGCGGCCAAGCGGCCGTGGAACGACGACTCGAAGGCGCGCTTCTTCCGCTACCGGAAGTACCGCGACTACTCGAACGGCATTCTGGGTGACCTGATGCCGCACCGGATCCACCCGCTGCTGCTGGCCATGGGCAGCAACTCGTGGCCGGTCAAGGTCCACTGCGTGGGCACCAGGAACATCTCGACCGATCGAGAGGTGCCCGACAGCGTGCACGTCACCGCCGAGATGGAGGGCGGCTGGAGCTTCTTGTTCGTCGGCTCAACCGTGAACGAGCAGGGCTTGACCGAGATGGTGCGTGGCCACAAGGGCTCGATGTACCTGGCGGGCAAGGAGCCCGAGGTCAAGCCCGAGCGGCCCTACGGCGAGGAATTGGAAGGCGGCCCGGTGGCGGTCAAGGACTCGGGCGAGAGCCACAACAAGCACGAGAAGAACTGGATCGACAGCATCCGTGACAACAAGCAGCCCAACTGCAACATGGAGCTGGCGATCCGCACCCAGACCCTGATCTCCCTGGCCGAGGTCTCCGAGATGACCGGCAGGGGCGTCACCTTCGACCGCAAGACCCGCAACTTCAAGTTCATCTGACCCGCACCTCGGCATCGAGAGCCTCGCCCCGGAGCGTGGCGCGGGTCAAGCTGGCCGTGCAGGCCATGCGCACGCGCTTCGAGATCGTCGTGTGCGGCGCGCGCGATCCAGCGTGGCTGCATGGCGCGGCGGAAGCGGCGGCGGCGGAGATCGAGGGTGCCGAGTCGGACCTATCGATCTTTCGCGCCGGCTCCGCCCTGGCCCAGATCAACGCCGAGGCTGCGGACGCACCTTGTGCGGTGGACGGTGTGATGTTCGAGTTTCTCGAACGAGCGGGGCAGCTTGCTCGGGCGCTGGGCGGGGCCTTCGATCCTACCGTCGGGGCTTTGCTGGCGGCGTTGCGGCGGCCGGGCGGAGCCCGCCCCGGCGAGATCTCGCGGGCCATGTCGGTTGTGGGCTGGGCGCGGCGGGTTCGGCTCGACCCGCGCGCGCTCACGGTGCGGTTCACCCACGCCGGGGTGAGCCTGGATCCTGGCGCCATCGGTAAGGGCTGGGCGCTCGATCGCGCGGTGTCCGTGTTGCGCGAGTTGGGCGTCGCAAGCGCGCTCTTGCATGGCGGAACCTCGTCGGTGTACGGCCTGGGCGCGCCGGCGGGCGCGGCGGGTTGGCGCGTGGCGGTGCAGGATCCGGACGCGCCGTCCGGCCGACTCGCGGAGGTGGTGCTGTGCGATCAGGCGCTCGGGGTGTCGGCGATTCACGGCCGTGTGCTGGTGCGCGATGGCCAACCCGAGGGCCACGTGCTCGATCCGCGTACCGGCCTTGCGGTTCATCACACGTCGCTGGCCGCGGTGGTTGCACCGTCCGCCACCGATGCCGACGCGGTGTCGACTGCGCTGCTGGTGCTCGGCCGCGCGGGCTTGCCAGCAGTGGCGGCGAAATTTCCCGACCTGGGCCTGCTGACGGCGACGGCGTCGCCGCGCGGCCTGCGGGTGGATAGGCGCGGCGCGGGCTTCTCGCCGCCAGCTGCGGCACGCACGCGTGCTCGGCGTGCGGTCACTTCAGCATCCAGGCCACCGCGGCTGCCACCGCCGCCTTCGCGTCCTGGTCCACCGGGTCGCCGTGGCCGGGAAGCACGCGGGAAAAATCCCAGCTGAGCACGCGATTCACGCTGGCGGCAAAGGCATCGCGGTCCTTGACATAGCGGCGCCACAGCCTGCTGGCCGCCAGGCGCTTGTGGGTGCCCATGATGCGCAGGACGAGGCCGGTGGCGAAGGTCGCTGGCGCGCGGATGTTGAACACCAGATCGGGGGCGATCAAGGTGCGCGTCGGCACGTGGAGAAAGTCGATCTCGTCCGTGAGCGGGGCGCCGGCCAGACAGTGCTGGTCAAGTACGCCCGTCCAGGCTTCCGCCGGCGCGTCGGTCAGCGTGTAGCTGATGCGCAGATCGGGGCGCTTCTTGGCCAGGCCGGCCGGCGCGTGCAGTTCGGCCTGCGGGTAGCGCGCCAGGCACGGCGCCAGGTGAACGTGGTGGAGCAGACTGGGAGCGACCACGTGGCGCACCTGGCCCAGGAGCGCGAGTTCGCCAGCAAACGCGTCGTCGATCGGGATCGGGGAATGCAGCACGAGATCGCGTGCGGGTCCGGGCAGCCGCACCACGGTCATGCGCGACGGCAGGGCGACCCCACCCGGGAGGCGCATCAGGTGTTCGGCGGTCCACAGATCGGGCGCGACAAGCGCCAGGGCGG
>JANPCZ010000245.1:0-8446 GCA_031431215.1 Myxococcales bacterium | reverse complement strand
AGGCCGGCACGCACGAGCTGAAGGGCCGCAGCGACGTTGACCTGTACAACACCGTGCTACGCGCGATGGGCGTGCCAACCTCGTTCGGCAACATGGCGAAGTTCGCCGGCTACCTTCCGATCACGACCGCTGCTTTGTAGTGGCGCTCGTCGGGCGGCGGATTCCGGGTGCCTCAACTCAAGCAGGTCGATAAGCGCGCCCGGGACTGCGCGCAAGAACTAGTCATCAATTCCCAGCCCGTCGAGAATTCGCGGGATATGTTTTTCAACCCTCGCTTCCCGGGTCTTGCTTTGCTTGGCTCCCAAGAAGTGCAACAGGTATCCCTTCTGTCGCCCTGGCGTCAGTCCCTGGAAAGCGGTCCGCAAATCCGGCATCCCGTCCAGTCTGGCTTGGAATTCCTCCGGTATTGTGAACTCGGATGGCTTCTTGAATGTCACTTTCAAGCCGGACCTTTCCACTTCCACGGCCTGTTTAATTAAGGACTTCAGAACGGGTTTCAGCTTTTCCACTTCCCGGACATGGGTGAAGCGGACCTGGCGCGCCGCCTGCACGTTCTTCGTTTGCTGGACGAGCACGCCCTTGGGATCCTTCAACAAGGCGCCTTTGAAGAACAGCACCGCGCAATATTCCTTGAATGTATGGACTAAGACGATGTTGCCGTCCCCGTGGGTGTAACAGGGACAGCCCCATTTCAAGACTTCGGTCAAACCGCAGTCGAGGATAAGGGTTCTCAGCTTCTTCGTTTCCAGTCGCCACCTTTCGGCCTTTTCGAAGAACCAATCAGCCTTGGGATTCGGCCCGCTCATGCCCACCAGAATATTTCGTCCCCCGCCTTCGTCAAGCCAGGCGGCCTCGGCTGCGCGCCGCCAAGCACCTCGACGCCTTCACCGAAGGACCACTTGACTCATCGACCTGGGGCGGCAGAAAGAGCGATCACCGCAAGATGTTTCGGAATATCGTCGTCGCGCGCATGGGGGTGGTGGTGGCTCCTGGAGGCGTAGAGAACCGCCAAGATACCCCCACCTTCGTGCGCCATCTCTTGCCACCCTCATCTGGGACCGCCGATCCAGGTGCCTCCGTCGGACACCAACCCGCGACCGCTCAGCCCCGCACCCACGAACATGTCAGGAGAGCCGTAGATCAGGGCGTAGTGGCGACCCTGGCGACCCTGGACCTGTGGACGAATCACGAGCAGTCATGCTATCGAGTCGGCGGTGATAGCCTGCTCTCCGCAACCTGAACCTTGGTCCGTGTCTTGGTACGAAGGAGATCTGATGACGAAGTCATTGTTCAAGCTCGTTGTGACGGCGCTCGTATTCGCGTTTGGCTGTGCGCCAGAGGACTCCGGCGCGACGGCACAAGGTACCCCGTTGGCTGTGGAGCCGGTTGTCGCCATGTCTCTGTGCAACCAGTACATGGAGCCGACGAAAAAGGGCATCAAGGTTCTGACCGACAAGGCGGCCTTCGAAGCCGAGCTCACGGCATCCGGGCTGGGTTTGATACCCCCGGAGGTGGACTTCGCAAAGAAAGTTGCGGTCGCGGTTCACCTAGGGGAGAAGCCCGACTGCGCCTACTCGATCGATGTAACCGGCGCACGCGAGCTAGCGACCTCGGTCGTCGTCGAGGTCACCGTCACCACGACGACATCAACCAAGGACTGCTCCCCGAATGATTCTCCCTCCAATCCGGTGGCACTTGCTCTGCTGCCGAAGAGAGACAAGCGATTTACGTTCATGGAGCTGTCGGCGAGCAAGGTGTGTTCGCCGTAAAGGGATGACTCAAGCACGATGCTACGATTTTCCTCAGGCGGTCGATCGCCATAATTACCTGTTTTTGCTCAGGTTTATGCCGAAACGGGAGTGCTGTAACGCCAGGGCCGCGAGGAGAAATGGGTTGACACACAGCAACCCACGTGGCATTCCTTAGGCTCATGTGGAAAAACGATTGCCCATGGGATTGGCGCGAGCCTGCCTTCCGGCGTGGCACGCGTCTAGGGCAGGTGGCCTAAGCGAACGCGGAACGCATCAGGATGTACACCCTCGACAATCAATCGCGACTGCGGCGGCAAGCTCGACTCTGGCGGGTCCTCGCGGTCCTCGTTCTGCCGGGCTCCGTCGCAGACGGAATGGTGTCGAAACGATGATTTCGCTGGCATCCACGCGAATCCGCCGGTTGGCGAGGACGCCACAGCGTGATGCGAGCTCCGCCCAATTCGGGAGCTTTGGGGAGAACTATCCGCAAATGCCCGCTTCGAGGATATTTGGTATTGCGGCCGTGGCTGGAAACGTACGCAGCGCGCTGTCCGCGACGCTGGTCGGAGCCGGCGTCGGCCTTTGGGCCGCTACCTTGCGTTTGGTTCGGGCTGGCTTGGGAGGACTTCCCGGCGCCACTTGGCTTATGAGTGAAACCGGCTTCGGCGTTTTGGCGGCCGCCGGGACGCTCTCCTTGTTTGCGCTCGTGGCCGTTGTCCTTGCCGGCCCGGAGCGAGGGGGTGGCGCGAGACGTCCTGCGATCAAGGCAGTGATGTTCGGAGTGATGTTCGGCGCTGCGCTGATCGGGACCCTGGCTGCGGCCCACACGCTCGATTTCTTGCAGTGGCCCCGCGCGGGAGCGCTTTCCCTTGGTGTCGCGCTTCTAGGGGGACTCCAGACCGTCCCACTCCGACGGCGATTGTCTTTGCTCCTGACTCCCGCGGTCTTCACTGCCGCGTTTGCGGCGTTGAATCCAGGAGGGCCCGCGGGGACGACGACCGATGAGATTCTTACGGATCGCTGGATCGGCGGCACGCGGTTCACAATCGTCCCCGGTGGCGAGAACCGCCGTTACCTGCTCGAAAACGGTGCGATGCCGAGGATTCTTTGGGCTGATTCACTCAAAGAATTGCATTGGGACTACACCCAACGCTCTGCCGAGGTGGTGTTGGGACTGTTGCCTTACGCGGCGCCGGGGACGGGCCCGGCGCTTTTTCTCGGAGACACCGGGTGGAATCAGCTTCCATCGGCATTGCTCAATGGTGTCAAGCAAGTGATCGTGACGGACGAGTACCCACGTGTCACAAAAGAGCTGATTCTTGGGGAAAAGACAGGCTTCGGCACCGACCTTCTTAGGGACCGGAGGGTGACGGTAGTTCCAGGGCCCTATCGGTCGTTCCTGCGCGACACGACCCTGAGATTTGGGTCGATCCATTGGGGTTTGAGCGACTTCCGCGAGAAGAAAGCAGCTTCTGGCGCATGGGCCAAGAGGGCTCCCACCGCCGCAGACTTCTCGCAAATGTTCCGCGTCCTGAGCACCGACGGCTTCATCAACGTCGTCGCCTGGTATGACCGCAGCGATCCCCAGGAGGTTCTCTCGATCCTTGCATCCGCCAAGGCGGGTCTTTTGTCGGCGACAGTACCGCACGAAACAATCGCCAAACACTTTTTCGTCGCCGTCAACGAGGACTTGCGCGCGAGTGTTCTCGTTTCCAAGCGTCCGCTGTCTCCCGTGCTCGTTCAGAAGATCGCCGATCATCTACTGCGAGATCGTCTGGTTCCCATCCTTTCACCGGAGCGCCCGAACCTTCCCTTTGGTGCGGCGGATCATCGGATGACGGTGGACGAGGATCCGAGGCTGGTCGCGGCCGTTCGTGCGCTCCGTAACAACTTTTAGTAGGCAACAAACCAAGGAGGATATGTCATGACAACCAAGATGCGCTTGCCAATCCTGGCGGGAATGGGTTTCGTCGCGATGTCGTCAATCGCCCTGCATGGGTGCGGGGCATCCGGCGGCGACAGTTCGGGCGGTACTCCTACGGCCGGCGAAGGGGGGCCGTCGGGGGGCGGAGGTCAGAGTGGTGGCGCTGCTGTTGGGGGCCCTGGCGGTGGTGGTGGCGGAGTCACAGGCAACGGCGGATCAGCTGGCGGCGCGGGGAGGGGCGGAGCCGCTGGAGCCACCCCTGGTACCGGCGGAGCGGCAGGCGGCAGCCCGGGCACGGGCGGAGCCGGTGGAGCCACCCCTGGTACCGGCGGAGCCGCCCCTCCTGCCGTCCTCGGCGGCATGCCCTGCAAACCCCCAGCGGCCGGACCGGCGGGGACGGCATCGGGCATGGGGAAGATGGAGGGTGAGCTTCGGCAGCACCATCTCCTTTCCATCACGTTCGACGGACCGATGTCCTCGGACACTGCGAGCAACCCCAACCCCTTCCTTGATTTGCGGCTCACCGTTGAAGTGAAAACCCCTTCGGGCAAGACCATGGTTCTTCCTGGGTATTTTGCGGCTGACGGCAACGGCGGAGCCATGGGGAACAAGTGGCGCGTTCACTTCAACGGCGCGGAGACCGGAAAATATACCTATAAGGCTTCATTCCGTTCCGCGGTCGGTGTGGCGATTGATTTGAGCCCAACAGCGGGAACCGCAATGGCACCCGACGGCGAGGCGGGCGAATTCAGCCTCGGCCCAACCGACAAAGCCGGCAACGACTTCCGGTGCTCAGGAAAAGTTCGTTATGTTGGCGAGCACTACTTGCGCACCGCCGATGGGCGTATTTGGATCAAGACCGGTGTGGACAGCCCCGAGGATGCGTTTGGCTATGCGGGTTTCGCCAACACCAAGGATAACGGAGGGTTGCTCAAGGGCTTCCTGCATACATACATGCCGCACGTGGCTGACTGGAAGGCGGGCGACCCTGACTGGGGCAACGGCGCCGGAAAGGGCCTGATCGGCGGTATCAACTACCTCTCCTCCGCGGGCGTTAACTCGATGTACATCACCGTCAACAACATTGGCGCCGACGGGGACAACACGTACCCGTACACGGCCTACGGCGAACGCACGCACTTCGACAATGCGAAGCTTCACCAGTGGCACATCGTCATGGAGCACATGACGGCACGAGGCGTCGCGTTTCATACCGTGCTTTCCGAGTCAGAAAACCACAGCATGCTCGACGGCGGCCAGCTTGGACCGACCAAGAAGATCTATTACCGAGAGTTGGTTGCCCGCTTCTCACACATCGGTGGGATTTGGTGGAATATCGGCGAGGAGAATGGCAACACGGCGGCAGCTCGTATTTCTTTCTCCGGCTACCTGAAGGCGATCGATCCGTATGCAAACCCGGTCTCGGTTCACAATGTCCCCGGTCAGGACGATGCCCTCTGGACCCCCCATCTCACCGATAAGAATTTCGAGATGACCTCCCTGCAGGCTTCGCCCACCTCTACCGCCGCGCACGCCGAAAAATGGCGCGCGGCGAGCGCAAAGGCCGGTCATCCGTGGATTACCAACCACGATGAGCAGACGCCTGCGGGCACAGGGGTGAGCATTTGCCGAAACCCGGGTGAGGGGAACTGCGACGCCATACGGAAATCGTCTATATGGCCCGGCTTCCTGAGCGGCCTTGGGGGAATAGAGTGGTATTACGGTTACGGGACTTCGGAGACCGACGTGAGCCTCAACGACTGGCGAAGCCGTACGGCCATGTACAAGTTTGCAGCCGTTGCCAGGGCTTTCCTGGAGCCGTTGCCGGTTCATCAAATGCAGCCCAACGACGCCCTGTTGACCCCCGCTGGTGGACAGGTCTTCTCCAAGGCGGGTGAGGCCTACGCGATCTATTTGCCAGCTGGTGGCATGGCTCAGCTCGACCTCACTGCCGATCCCGCGACTTTCAAGCTCCGGTGGTACAACGTCATGGACGGAACTTACAAAGATGGGGGGATGGTCGTTGGTGGCAAGAAGGTGGACCTCCCCGCACCCGCAGGCGAGGTCGCAGCGGTGCTCCAGAAGTAGCACTCCAGGCGATGGGCACCTCACTCCCTGTGGCGGCAGGCGGCGTGCTAGCCGGCTGCCGCCCAGGCGCTGAGAGGGCAGGAGTCGGGACATGGCGAACGACCTCTCTTGCGCCCCTCTCCGCCGAAGGTCGTCGCCATTTCATCATCGCCGTTCCGTCCCTCGCTGTTCCGGCCCTCCAGGAATGCCGGGAGATGCCGCTCAGTCTCACCACCATCGCGCTAGTGCTTAGGACACCGTAGTGATAGAAGCGCTTTGCCTCAAGTCGCGCACGGCGGCAGCCTGAGCGGCTGTTTATCTCACCCTCATGAAACCAGGAGAACGACACCGATGAGACGAGGAATCCGCGTTACCACGTTGGCCTTGGCGTTGGTGGTTGAAAATCGAGCCGTTTCCGCTCAGACCCCCCCGCCTCCCCCTGCGGGTCCGCCTCCCCCTGCCGTGGTCGCCCCCGCTGAGGACGGGCAGCATCTCATCGAATTCTATGGATTGCTTATCCCGGCGGTCGAAATGACTTCCGCTACCGGCGCCGATGATACGCAATTGCGGCCCTCGAATGGATCTTCGATTCGCTGGTCCTCATTTGGTGGCCCTTATAGCAATAATCCGGCTAACCAGACGCCGCGTTTCCGGACCATCTCCGCCCCGTCAAACGTTGGTGTCCGCGGCAGGTACAACGTTCTTGGGACCAGCTACGCGCGTTTTCAGTGGGAGATCGGATCGCTAACCTTTGGTGGGACACTTCCCCAGACGATGTTTAGCCCTGGCCTAACTCTGCAAAGCAGGAACAGCGGTGTTTTTCTTGGTGGCAAATGGGGCGAATTTGGTTTTGGTGTTTGGGATACGCCGATTTCGATGTTGGGCAACTATGCCCCGCAATATGCCGTTCTCACAAACGCGTCGACTCTATTGTCTTCCAGCATCATGGGCGGCTTGCCGTTCGCAAACGGGGCAGTGGCGGGCCAAACCAATCTCGATTATTGCAAGAAGGGTGTCGAACCCAAGGACACGGCGCTCGGGTTCGTTGAACCGCACTTGTTCGACCTAACCCATTGTATTAATCAGGCTACGAACTTTGATCGGCGTCAGGCGAACTCGCTGATCGCGCAGTCGCCGAACGTCGCGGGTTTTGTGCTTCGTGTGCAGCACGAAGTGAACTTCCGAAAGAGCAATGATTTCATCGATCCCCCGCTCAATCCATTTCTGTTGTCAGGTTCCCTTGCCTTTACAAGGGGTGGGCTTTTCATGGGAGTTGGCGCCGAGCTCCGTAAGGACTTTGTTGCGCAAGCCTCGCAGTATTCGAACCTGAGTTTAGGGCTTGGCGGTGACCAAGAAGATCCCACCTCGAAACGAACGGTTGCGCGCTGGTCGAGCGGGCCCACGGGAATCGACGATTCCACCGAGTCCGGCGCCAGGGTCAATATTCGCTACACGTTTGATTTTGGTCTGACTCTTGGCGTTCTCGCGGAACGCTTGAATTACAGGGCGCACTACAAGTCGTTGCAAGCTGGCGATATCTTGGATTTGACCAAGATGGCAGGGCGGGTTGAGGCCGTTTTCGTGATAGGGCCCCACACCATTGGCGCCGCATACCATCAGGCGATGCAGCTGGACGGGAAGACCCACCAGGCGACCTTCAACGCCACCGAAAGCGGAGGTTGGGGCCTTACGGCCGGGTACGCGTATCAGATCGCGAAGAAGGTTTACGTGCAGGTCTACTTCATGCGCATCACAAACGACACCAACGCTCGATACAATGTCGTGTTTCAAGGCTTGCCCTCGGCCCCCGGCGCGGACCTGATGGCTTTTGGCACGGGCCTGCGCTACCAGTTCTGAATCCCGAAGGGCGTGCCCGCAGCGGCGGCGTTTTCGGGCATCATCTGAAGCCGATGACCGCCAAGTAGACGGAGAAGTTATCGGACAAGAGGTTCACTACAACAATAGGGCGGGCTACACCGACGCGCGTGATCGCCGCGGCGTTGCTCTGTGCACCACCGCCACGCCGCGGCCCAAGGTCGCGGGCATCATGACTTTCGGTAGCCTGCGCATCAACATCCCCCCAGGCGCAGACGGCCTCCAGGTATCGAGTGTGGCGGGCTTCTGAGCCGGCTTTGGCCGGCGCCGCTGAACTTGGTGTCGCAGTGGCCGCATATGCACACGAACGCGACCGGGTTCCGCGCCCAGCTCACGTCCGGTGGACAGACGCGCACCATTCTCGATGTGCTTGACTACAGCTTCAACAACCAGAAGCCGCACCTGACGGTCGACCCGGTGGTGGTCAAGCCCGGCGATACGGTCAGCACCACGTGCATTTACAGGCACCCCGGCAACGGCGTGATCCGCGTCGGCGAGTCGACCACCGACGAGATGTGCTTCAACTTCGTCATGGCCTGGCCCATCCCGCCCAAGATGCTGCGGACTTGCGTGCGCTAGCCGAGCGCTAGCCGCGATTTCGCAACACCGCGCAGCGTGACCAGCGTCTTTTGTCATTGGCAAACGTTTGCCCTACTGGTAGCTTAACTGGATGCTTGAGGGCGTGATCGTCGGCGCGGGGTTCTTCGCCGCGTTCCAGGCCGACGCGTGGCGGCGGATGCCCGGCGTGCGCGCTTTGCAAGAGCATCTCGCCACAGCGTTGCGCTCGGGTACCGCGGTTCGCCTGCTACGAGTCGGCACAGACCGGTCA
>JANPCZ010000244.1:0-20601 GCA_031431215.1 Myxococcales bacterium | reverse complement strand
GTCGGGCAGCGAGAACGGCGACCGGTACACACCGGCGGTGCCGGCGCGTCCAGTCGCGGCAGGGTCGGGCAGGTGGACCGACTTGAGGAATGTGATCTCGTCGCGGCCGGCCTCGAACGGACCGACGGAGCGATTGAAGATACCCAGGGCGCCGCCGGCACCGCGCGCGTCGGTGTCCGACAGGACCATGACGAAATTGCGATCCAGGCCTTCGCGGATCTCGGTGGCCTGCTGGTAGTCGACCGACGCACGCATCTTGCCGAAGGTGTCGGGTGACTGCGCGCGCTGGGCGAGCAGCGGGTGGTAGTCGGTGCCGTCCCAATTCACGCGACGGCCAGACAGCTGGTAAAAACCCGGCGTCACCTTCTCGGCGGTGAAGCTGACCTGGCCGTTCTGCATGAACGCGGGTGACAGCTCGGAGCTGGACAGCCAGGTCATGCGCTCGATGTCAGCGAAGTCGAGGCCGGGCGCGACCCGGAACAGATCGCTTTGCGGCAACAGACGCTTTTGCGAGAACGTACCGGCGCGCGTCGACGCGAACACCAGGCTGCCGTCGGGTGCGAACACCGGATCGAAGTTGTGCACGCGCACGGCGCCTTCCAGGCGGCCGTTGTCCGTGGTCAACCGTTGACAGCTTCCGGCCGTGACGTCGAGTAGCCACAGATCGAGACCGCTGGCTTCACCCGCGCGAACCGCGAAAGCCAGGCGCGCGCCGTCGTGGCTCCACTCGGGCCCGCGTACGTCCAGATCGGTGCGGCCGGCGAGAGCGGCGCACGGCATGAGCGCGCGGCGGGCGTTGTCCACCCTCGCGACCCGGCCGTTGTCGCCCAGGGTGGCATCGGCAAGCATGAGATCGGCGCCGCCGCGGAAGGTGTCGAACTCGATCAGGCTGTCCGGGTTGGGCGGGCGTGACACGTACGCCACCGGAAGCTTCGATCCGGGTGCCATGGCGGAAACGTCCGTGGCGTGGTCCGAGCGTTCGATGCGGTGCCATTCCTTGATGGTGCAGAACGCCGACGGACTGGCGGCGGCATCGTACTTGGCGGGGCACGGCGAGCGGGTGTCGCCGCCGGGGCTCTCCAGCAGCGATCCGCCGCGGTGGCTGATGCCGCCGCTTGCGGGAAAGATGTTCTTCTTGACCAGACGGGATTGCCGGACATCGGCCGAGTCGAGCGACATGAACTCGTAAAGCGCCGTGTCGTAGTTGCGATGAAGCGCGTTGCGCGACAGAAAGCCGAGCGCACCGGGACGCAGGCGGAAGTCGTTGAAGCCGTTCGGGCTGTGGCAGCCCTCAAAAGCGCAACCGCGTCGTAGCAGCGCCGGCATCACCTCGGCGGCGAAGAACGTCTCGCCGGGCGAGCGCACCGGCGCAGGCGGCGGGCTCTGTTGCACCAGGCGGGCGAAGTCGCGCAACTTCTTCCACGCGGCATCCTCTCGCGAGGCGAAGAACACGCCGCCGGTGTGGCTGACGCCCCCAGCGCGGGGCGCGAGCGGCCGCAAGAGGAACTCACTCTCCTCGACACTGGCGGGCGGCTCGGCGACGAAGTTCGATACCCGCGTGAAGTTGAACGCACGTTGTTCGTCGGTGTCGCCGCAGGTGAGATGAAAGTCCGACTGTGGCGAGCCGTGGCACGTGCTGTACGAGCACGAGCCGCTCAGCACCGGAGCCACGTCAGCCACGAACGCCTTGTAGGCGGGCGACGCGCGATCGACGGCGGTCTTGTCAGGCTGGTCGGGGACCAGCTTGGCGCAGCCGCCGACGCCGGTCCTGCCGGGTGCGGTTGGCGCGAGGCCGTTCACTGTGGCGCCGTTGTCGAGCCACTTCTTGAGCGTGAAGAAGGCGTCCGAACTGGGCGCCAGGGTTTTGCCCCCGGCGTGGCGGACCTCGCTTCGGTACAGCTTGCCGCCGTACGAGATCATGGTGCTGTCCTCGGGCAGCGCCTTCATGAGCAACAAAGGCTGCGGGTAGGCGCCGTACGTGCGCAGAACATCGCGGCGTTTCTGGACCGCGTCGAAGGACGACAGGTCCAGGTTACCGAGCGCGACCGCGGTCTTGGGATCGATCTTGTGGCACGGAGACGTGTTGCCGACGCAGAAGCCGGTGAAGATGGGCTGGATCTGCTGGTCGTAGAACTTGCGCGCCGGGACCTCGGTCTTCTGGCACGCCGCAACCAGACACAACACCACCACCCCGCACGGGGAAGCCGGGCCGAGCATCTTCCGCTCTGTGGCTCTGGGCCTCGGTGGCGATCTCACGCGGCGAGCTTACAGGCTCAGCGGGTCAACTTGCCAAGCGACGCCGAGGCCACAGACCGCACGAGGGAACTCGCATCGGTGCGCGCGGCTTGGCCAAGCGCCTGAGCAGCCATATCGGCGGGCGCGCCGATCTCGCCCAGTGCCCAGGCGGCAGCCTCACGCACATCGGCGTCGGCATCGCGCAGCACGCGATCGATCAGGGGCTGGACAACGGACTGGCCGTTGCTGTGCTTGAGCGCGCGGCCGCGCAGGAAGCCCACGCTGTGGATGGCCTCGCGGCGCACGGTCGCATCGGCGTCGCCGATGGCCACCGCTGCGACGGTGGCGTCGTCGAAGCCACGTAGCCCGCGCAGGCTCTCCAGTACGGCGGTGCGCACCGCAGGCTCGCGCGCCGACAGCGCCTGGCGCAGGGACGGCAGGGCGTGGAGCTCACCTATCTCACCCAGCGCCGCCGCCATGGCGGCGCGAGCGGCTCCGTCGAAGATCGGGTTGTTGAGCGCGGCGCCGAGCGGCTCGATCGCCTTCATTGAACGCAGCTCGCCCAGCACGTTGGCAGCGTTGCGCGCCCTGGTCGAGTCGGGCTGCGCCAGGCGGTAGGCCATGTCGATGAACAGCTCCGATTGCAGACCCCGGCGTGCCAGCCACCAGGCTGCCACCTGGCGGACCCGGGCATCATCGTGGTCGATGAGCGGACGGACCAGCTTCACGCACGACGGGCACACCAGCACCTCGGCGCGTTCCAGTTCTGAAGCGATGGCATCGGTCGAGCCCGAAGCGATGGCTTCCGCGATCGCGGTGGGGCTCGATCCCCGGCCGGCGTGGGCCGGCGTGACGAAGCCGACCGCGGTGGCGGCCGAAACAAACCCGAAGGCGAATCTCACGAAAGCGGATTTCACGATGTTGGTACGCATGGCTTTGGCTCCTTTAGGGCTTGACGTACATGTCGCCGTTCGGGCCGCGCTTGTTCTCGCGGAAGTAGAACTGGCCGCCCATGTCGGCGTTGAGGATGAACTGGTAGTACTCGAGGGCGGTCAGGCCCTTGACGTCGGTGGGGTGGGCCGGACCCGGGAACGCGCGCACGGCCAGATCAGGCTGTGGGAACTGCTGCGGCGGGTTCAGCTTCTTGAACAGCTTCGACTTGCGCGCCGAGCCTGCCTCGATGTAACCGCTGGGATCGCCCGTGACCTGGACGACGTTCTCGCCGAGCTCCATGCCCAGACCCATGAGCGAGATGTACGAAGCGGGGTAGTCATACTCGCGCCGCTCGCCGACCACCAGCGCGATCTTCTGGCCGCGCAGATCGAACACGAACGTCTGCATGGTGCCCAGGGTCTTGTCGGTGATGGTGTACTGCTTGTTGCCCGGCTTGGCCGGATCACCGTCGTGGCAGCTGGCGCATTTGGCGTCGAGGATGGGCTGGATGAGCTTGTCCCAGGGCACACCGCGGATGTTCTCGTAGGTGAAGTCCTTCGACACGCGCTCGGCGCGCGGCACGTCCAGGTTGATGGCTCCGCGCTGCATGGCCTCGGTGCTGCCGGGCGAGATCAGCGTGTTCTTGGCGCGGTCCTCGTGGCAGCCGCCGCAGAAGCGCTCCTCACCGGGGCGGCCGCTGACCCAGATGTCTTCGCTGGCCACCGACATCGCGAACTTGTCGATGAGTTGCATGTGCAGCGGGACGTTGGCCGGTACCTTGGCCGCAAACGAGCCGTCGGCGTAGATGGGCACCTCGCCGTAGCGCGACTGACCGTCGAACTCGGTCAGCCCGAACATGTTGGGGAAGCCTTCCTCCGACGAGAAGCCTTCCAGGAGCCGCACCTTCACCGCGCTGCTGGTCTGCTCGCTCTTGAAGATCGACGATTCGAACACGTTGAGCGCGCCGACGGTGAAGCTCTGGCCTGACACCGGCGACTGAATCGCGGGCGGCTCGGGTCGCGGCTTGAGCGGTCGGGCCATCACGTCCCAGTAGGCGGGATCGTCGTAGATGGGATAGCGGCGGCTCTTGTCCGGCTTCTTTTCGTCGAACGCGAACACGTAAAGCCCGAAGTTGGCATTGGTCTTGGCCATGGCAAGGAAGCGCGACTCGACCGGACCGTTGGCCCACGACACCAGGAAGGTGTGGGCCGACGGGTCGCCGATGCCCTCGGCGTCGTAGTAGCGGCCGACGCCGTTGAAGGACGGACTGCGACCGCCGGGCACGTCGGGCGTCATGTCGACGACCGACGCGGTCTTCTCACTGTCGCCCAGATCCACGAGCAAGAGCTTGCCGGCCTGAAGAGTGTCGTCGCGCGAAGTGCCGATGGTGATCAGGCGGAAGCTGTCGCGGCCGGTTTCCGTGCGGTAACTCGCTACGTGCCGCGCCTTGAGGAAGCTATTGGTGATGCCGTGGCCTTCGCCGCCGAAGGCCTCGCGCATGCCGGTCATGTCGGTGTTCATCAGGCGCAGGTGGCCGTCGTTCACATCGCCCAGATGTCGCCATTCGGTGTAGACGACCGCTCCATTGGGCAGAAGCGCCGGTGCCACGCGGTGAGACACGTTGCGCGGGCCCAGGGTCTCGGCCATGCCGTCGATGTTGATCACGCCCATCTGCGCCGTGGTCGCGCGCTCGTACTCGTCGCGAAACTGCGGCGAGCCGTCCTCGACCGACTTCGAGGTCTGAAACATGATCTTCCCGCCCGGGATGAACATCGGGTACACGTAGTCGTACGGCCCGCCCGGCAGCTTGCGCAGGTCGGTGCCATCCACGTTCATGGTGTAAAGCTGGTAGTTCTTGTCCTGCTTGCGCCGCGCCGACAACACGATCTTGCGCGCGTCGAACGACAGGTCCCACGACATGATGTCGGCCTCGGCCATCTCGGGCTCTGTCGTCAGCACGGTCAGCTTGCCGTCAGCGGACGGCGGTTCGAGCTTCACCAGGCGGCCGCCGGCCACGTAGCTGGTGTAGTCGAACACGTTGCCCATGCCGTCGTTGCGCGGCACGCGCTGCAAGAAGATGATCGCCTTCACGTCTTGCGGAACCCCCGGGGTCGAGGCGGTCGATCCGCCTCCATCGGGCGTGCACCCCGCCAAGCCGGCGGCTGCGGTCAGGAACCAGGACAATCGGCTCTTGGTCATGGGGTCCCCAACTGCAAGGCCCTGGCCAGCGGGGGCTGACGCGGTTCCGCGGGGTTAGCGCCACCCGGTCGCTCGCGGTTGCGCAACTCCCGCCCCTCAAGTTGCGCAACTACAAGCCTGGGAAAACCGCCCTCCGGATCGGACCATGGCAAGATAGGCGGGCGCGGATGGACGGGCCGTCACGGCTTGGGCGATATCGGCTGCTGCGTCGGCTGGCAGTCGGCGGGATGGCGGAGATCTATCTGGCGGCCCAGGAAGGCCTGTCGGGGTTCGAGAAGCGAGTTGTGATCAAGCGGCTGTTGCCGCACCCCGCGCGCGATCCCGAGGTGCTGGCGATGTTCCTGGACGAGGCACGCCTGGGGGCCTCGCTGCGCCACCCGCACATCGTCGAGGTGTACGACATCGGTCAGGACAGCGACGAGTACTTCATTGCCATGGAAGAGGTGCGCGGCCACGATCTGCGCGAGCTGCTCGACCGGCTCGCTGGTGCGCCGTTGCCGGTGCCGATCGCGATCACCATCGCGATGGCGGCGGCGCGCGCGCTGCATTTCGCCCATGAGATGCGCGACGGCGATGGCAAGCCGATGGGCGTGGTCCACCGCGACGTCTCGCCCGCCAACATTCTCTTGGCGCGTGACGGTGGCGTGAAGCTTATCGACTTCGGTGTCGCCAAGTGGGACGCACAGCAGAGTCGCACGCGCCATGGGACGCTCAAGGGCAAGCTTTCGTACATGTCGCCCGAGCAGTGCCGGGCCGAGCCGCTCGACCGGCGCAGCGACGTGTTCGCGCTGGGCGTGCTGCTTTACGAGATCACGACCGGGACCCGCCCATTCGAGGCTGACAGCGACTTCGATGTGTTGTCGGCCATCGTGCACACCGATGCCGAGCCGCCCTCGCGTCGCCGGGTTGGCTACCCGGCTGAACTTGAACACGTAGTCCTGCGCGCCCTGCGCCGCCCACGCGACCAGCGTCATGCCACCGCCGCCGAATTCGAGGCTGAGTTGCAGGTGCTGGCGCAGGGGCACGGCTGGTCGACCGAGCCGGGCCCGCTTTCGGCGTACCTGGAAACGTTGTTCCCGGGCGATACCGGCAAGAGCGACGAGGTGCCGGCGGTCGCCGCGCCTGCCGAGCGCACGCTGACCGACACGGCCAGTGTAGCGATCGGGGCCACCAGCGGCGGCGCGGTCCCGAGGCCCAAGCGTGCGCGCTGGCCGCTGGCCATCGCCGCGGGCGTGGTGATCGCAGTCGGCGCAGCAGCGGCTGCGGTGGTCGCCGCCGGTGCGCGGCCCCGGGCGGGTCAGGTCGTGGTTCCGTCGGCGATTTCTTTGCCGGCACCAGCGCCTGCGCCCGCTGCCGTTCCCGCGCCCGTGCCCTCGGTTGCTCAGGCTCCGTCGGCTCCGGTGGTTCCGCCGCCGACGGCCGCGCCGGCTCCCGCAAGGAAACCAAAGTCGCCCGCGCCCACGTCCGCGAAGACGAAGGTCTGGCACCCCGACTCGCCGGTGCCACCGTGATTCGCATATAAGGAAGGGGCGTGCGCCGCGCCCGTCGCTCCCGGATCGTCGTTTTCGCCCACGCGGCCCTGGCTTTCTGGCTCGCGCTGCGGCCGTCGACCGCGAGGTGCCAGGCGGCCGACGCGCCGATGAAGCCAGCGGCGAAGGCACACTACCGGACCGGCCTCGATCTGTACGGGCACAAGGACTTCGCCGCCGCCATCCACGAGTTATCGGCGGCGTACGCGCTCGATCCGCGGCGCGAGATCCTGTTTGCGCAGGCGCAGGCGACACGGCTCGCCGGCGACTGCCCGGGCGCGGCTGAGCTGTTCGAGAAGTTTCTCGCCAGCAACCCGCCCGAGCAGCAGGTCGAGGCCGCGCGCATTGCGCTCGGCCGTTGCGACCAGCGCGCGCCGCCACCCGCGGCGTCGCCACCACCAGCCGCGATCGCCGTGGTGCCGCCACCGCCGACTCCACCGCCGCCGCGCCCGCGCTGGTACGGCGATCGGCTGGGCCTGGCGCTTGTCGCCGCGGGAACCATGATCGGGGTGTCCGGCCTTGCATCGATGATATCCGCCGCCAACGCCGATCCCGATCCGCGCGCGCAGGCGACCCTGACTGACTACGCCGACCGCCGCAGTGTCGCCGAGGCGCGCTGGGGCTGGGGCTTGGCTGGCATGGTCACGGGCGCAGCGCTGGTCGCGACCGGCGCCGTGCGGTTCGTCTTGATCGAGCGTTCGCCGGGTGCGACCACGGTCGCGGCCGGAGGCCATTTTTGACCAGGGCCCTATCCACTAAGTTGGTGTGCGCCGGCGCGTTCGCTCTGGCGATTTCGGCCTGTCTTTCGCCCGCTCGCTATCCATGCGCGGACGATAGCCAGTGCATCGCGGGCGACCGGCGCGGCACCTGCGAGCCCAACAACGTCTGCAGCTTTGCTGATACCGCCTGCCGCTTCGGCCGTCGCTACGCCGGTTACGCCGAGCCAGGTGTCGCCGATCGTTGCGTCCCCGGGGTGTGTGAGGGCAACCCGGTCGTCGATCTGGTGGCCGGGGTCGCCCACGCCTGCCTGCGACGCCAGAACGGCGCGGTCGAGTGCTGGGGTGGTAACGATGACGGCCAGCTTGGTGACGGTAGTGCCACCAATCGGTCGTCGCCAGTCCCAGTGCCCGCGGTGCGGGGCAGTGGCCAGCTCGCCGCGGGGGCGGCACACAGTTGCGCCCTCGACGGCGGCGGCATCGTGCGGTGCTGGGGTAGCAACCAAGACGGGCAACTCGCCGATCGCGCCCGCGGCGGTCGCATCGATCCCACCGCCGTGGCGCTGCCCGAGCAGGCGCGCGAGATCGCGGCCGGCGGAGCCTTCACCTGCGTGCGCACGGCCAGTTTTCGTGTGCTGTGCTGGGGCGCTCGCCCCGCCACTTCGCCGGGTGTCGCCGCGGCTACCACCGCCGGCACGCCGACCGATGTCGCCGGTCTCGACGGGCTTGACGACATCGAGCACATCGCGGTCGGCACCAACCACGCCTGCGTGGTGCGGAAGGCCGGGGCCGTAGCGTGCTGGGGCAGCAACGCCGCCGGCCAGCTTGGCGACGGTACCACCAACAGTCGGGCCACCGCCGCCAGCGTCGAAGGGCTCGCCGACGTGGTCGAGATTGTCGCTGGAGCGTTGCACACCTGCGCGCGTCGCCGCGATGGCACAGTTACATGCTGGGGCTTCAACAGCTCGGGCCAGCTTGGTGACGGCACCAACACGGCGCGCGTGTTTCCCACGCCGGTGAAGATCCTGGCCGGCGCTGTGGCGCTTGCCGCCGGAGCGCACCATACCTGTGCGCGTCTCTTTGATGCCACCGTGTGGTGCTGGGGCAACAACAGCCGTGGCCAGCTCGGCGAGGGCACCACCACCAGCTACAACGTCCCGGTCCCGGTGCTCGGCTTGTCAGGCGCGCGGGTGATCGCCGCCGGCGAGGCGTTCTCGTGCGCCGCCCGCGCCGACGGTTCGATCCTGTGCTGGGGCGATGATCGCCGCGGCCAGCTTGGCGGTGGCACGGCTGTGGTTCGCCTGTCGCCCGGCCCGACGGTGGCGACCGGCGTGGCCCAGGTGTCCGCGGGCGCGGCGCATACCTGCTTTCGGCGCAGCAACGGCGAGGTGGCCTGCTTTGGCGCCGGGCAGGGCGGGCGCCTCGGTGACGGCGCCGGCAACGATCGCGCGCTTGCGTTGCCGGTGAAAATCCCCGCCTTCGTCGAGGAGGTGACCGCCGGGGGCGAGCACACCTGCGCACGCACGCTCGATCGCCGGGCGTGGTGCTGGGGCCGTGGCTCGGTCGGGCAGCTCGGCGCGGGCGACACTGGTGACTACGCGATCGCGGTTCCAGTCACGTCGCTGGCTGCGGTCGATCAGGTCGTGACGGGTAGGGCGCATACCTGCGCGCGCGTGCGCGGCCAGATCTGGTGCTGGGGCGCCGGTGGCAGCGGGCAGCTTGGCGACGGCACCGCTCAGAACCGGTCGGCGCCGGCTCCGGTCATGGGCGTGACCGCCGTCGATCAGATCTCCGTCGGCTCGGCATTCAGCTGCGCGCGCAACGATCACGGCGAGGTCGATTGCTGGGGCCGCGGTGACAGCGGACAGTTGGGCACGGGTGCGATGGCGGACTCGGCCGTGCCGGTCAGGGTGATGCTGAGCGCCGCCGCCAGCGAGATCGCCGCCGGCACCGAGCACGCTTGTGCGCGCCTGGCGAGCGGCCGCGTGCTGTGCTGGGGCCGCGGTGACAGCGGTCAGATCGGCTGGGGCAGCGCCGTCCCGCGCTCGGTGCCGACAGAAGTGAAGGATCTGGTCGATGCCACGCAGATCGCTGCGGGTGGCGCGCACGGGTGCGCGATTCGTCGCGACCGTACCGTCGTATGCTGGGGTGGCAACGACGCCGGTCAGCTCGGCGACGGCAGCGGCAAGACCGCGCTGGTGCCGGCGCGAGTCCCCGGCCTCGCCGACGTCACGCAGATCACCGCCGGCGGCGCGCACACCTGCGCCATCAGGGCCGACGGGGCGCTGGTGTGCTGGGGTGACAACCAAAGCGGCCAGTTGGGCGACGGTGTGGTCCTGGCGCGCGGCCGCGCGCAGGCCGTGCTGCAACCATGTGCAGGAGGGATCAAGCCATGAAGCGGCAGGTGATCTTGCGTCCGGTGCGCGCCGGCGCCCCAATCTCGGTCGAAGTGGCGGGCGGTTTCGTGCGACGGCCGGCACCCGCCGACGGCGTCGTGGTCGAACTTGCTGACCGCGATGTTTTCCTGCCCGCCGATACCCTGGTGCAGGCCCTACGTGCGCTCGACGAATTGCCGTAGCTACCGGCTGGTGTGATAAAAATGCGGCCCATGGCTGACAAGGGTGCGATTGCGCTGTACTGGAAGCCTGGCTGAACAGGCTGCGTGAAAGCACGGGAGTTTCTCGTGCTCAAGAAAGGCGAGGGTGGCGTCGTGCTGCGCCACCTGATCAAGCAGCCCCTGTCCGTCGACGAACTGCGGGTCCTGGCCGCAAAACTTGGCGGCCCCAAGGAACTGATAGCGCCCAAGCGTCGTGCGGAGGCGGGCACCCTTGACGGTGACAAGCTGCTGGCGTGGCTCGCCGCCGACGGAGCGCGGGTTCGGCGGCCGATCATTGTCGCGGGCAAGACCGCCACGGTTGGGTTTCCCACGGCCACGCAGGACGGCTGGGAAAAGATTCTATGAAGTCGGATACGCTTTCGTAGGTCGGGCTGCCCGCCTACCCGCCGAACGCGCGTCGCCAGTCGAAGTCGAACAGCAGCTCCCACTCGCGGCGCTGGATGTCGAGCAGGCGCTCGCGCAGGGTGCCAGCAGGATCGGCGGTGCACAGATCGACGAAGCGGCGCGCATGCCAGACGCCCCCGCTGAAGGCGGACGCAAGTTGCTTGCTCGGGTCCGCACCGGCTAGCCCGCCGGCGTCAGCGCACAGCTCGTCGAAGATGGAATGGTTGCCGACGCGCGCGAACCAGTAACCGCTGTTGGCGGCGTCGGGCTCGCGGCGGTGAACCAGAGCATGCCAGTAGCTGCCGGCCGGCGTCTCGGTGTCCTGGGCTATCACGTGCGCTTCGTCCATGAAGTCGTGCAGCAGCCATAGCCCGGCGCGCAGCACGGCGACACTCGCGCCATCGCGTGCCTTGCGACCCGCACCCAGCGCCGCCTCGTCGATCGCTGCCAGTGCGGCACGCGCCGCCGCGACCGGTTCGCCAAATGACAGCGTCGTTGGCCGCCCGCCAGCCAGTGCCTCCTCTATCAGGCGGCGCGCGGGGTCTCCGTATCGAGTCCGGTCAATCGCGCGCACGGCCGCGCCCGGTCTCAGTCCCTCAACGCGGCATCAATGGCCGCGCGCAGGTCCTTGTTGTCGGGCTCGACCTTGTCGCCGAACGCTCGCACGACCTGGCCACTCTTGCCGACCAGGTACTTGTGGAAGTTCCACTTGGGTTCGCCGTGCTTGGCGGTCAGGAACTGGTACACAGCCGCCTGGCCCTCGCCCTTGGTCTTGACCTTGGCGAACATCGGGAACGTGACCCGGTACTTCGTACTGCAGAACTTCTTGATGTCGGCCTCGCTACCTGGCTCTTGCCTGCCAAAGTCGTTCGACGGGAAGCCCAGGACGGCGAAGCCCTTGTCCTGGTATTCCTGGTGCAGTTTCTCGAGGCCTGCGTATTGCGGCGTGTTCCCGCACGCGGAGGCCGTGTTCACCACCAGCACCACCTTGCCTTTGAACGACGACAGCGACTGCGGTTTCAGATCGATCGTGGTCACGGTCAACTCGTGCAGCGACATGCGGTCTCCTTGGCGTCCGCGGGGGCCGACGCGCATAGGGTGATGGTGGTGGCGACCATGGTAGCGATGAGACGCATGCGCCGGCAGTATAGCCGCGGCGGGCGTGGTTTAATGGCCGCCGATGCCGAGACGTCCCGAGCGCACGCTGACCGCGCACATCTCGCCGACGTCCAGCCGTGAGCTTGCAGAGATCGCGGTGCTCCTGCGCGTGGGCCGCGCGGACGCGCCCGGCGTGCCTGCTACGCCGCGCCTGCTGCCGCTCGGCGAGACTTTGGCCATCGGTCGCGGCGCTGAGCCGTCGGGGTCGGCCACCGAACTGTTGCTCGACGACGCGCTGGTCTCGGGCCGCCACGCGCACCTGGATCGGCGGGCCGAGGGCTTCGTCGTGCAGGATCTGGGCAGCAAGAACGGCACCTTCGTCGACGGTCGTCGCCTCGATGGGCCGGTGCCGCTGCTCGATGGCGCGCGCCTGTTCGTTGGCCACCACGGGATGGTCTTTCGCCGGGTGTCGGCGATGGGTCTCGACGCCATCCGGGACGAGTTGCGCGCGCCCTTCGGCCCGGTGCCGTCGGTATCCCCGGTGCTGGCCGAGATTGCGAGCAAGCTGCGACGGCTGGCGCCGACCGACGCCGAGTTGTTGTTCGTCGGCGAGACCGGCGTTGGCAAAGAGGTCTACGCGCGCGCCGTGCACGCGGCCAGCGGCCGCACCGGCCGCTTCGTCCCGGTCAACTGCGCCGCCATCCCTGGCGCCCTGGTCGAGAGCGAGCTGTTCGGCTACCGCGCGGGCGCGCACTCCACGGCGCAGATCGCGAAGCCGGGGCTGGTCGAGGAGGCCGAGGGTGGCACGTTGTTTCTCGACGAGATCGGCGAGATGCCGCGCGAGGCGCAGGTCAAGCTCTTGCGTTTCTTGCAGGACAAAGAGGTGGTCCCGCTTGGCGGCACGCGCCCGCGGCGCCTGGACGTGCGCGTCCTGGCTGCCACCAACCGCAAGGTCGCGCCCGGCGATCCTGGCGGGCTGCGCGACGATCTACTCGCACGCCTGGGCGCCACACCTCTGCTTCTGCCGCCGCTGCGCTCCCGCATCGAGGACCTGGGCCCGCTGGTCGCCCACTTGCTGTCGCGTGTGCCCGGCGCGGCAGGGACGGCGTTCGAGGTGCCCGCGTTTCGCGCCTTGTGCATGCATCCCTGGCCGCTCAACGTGCGGGAGCTCGAGAAGGTGCTTGCGGCAGCGGTGGCGCTCTGTGCCGGCACGCGGCCGGTCGGCCTGCGCGATCTGCCCGCCACCATCGCGGAGCCCCCGCCGCCCATGGCCAGCGTGCCGCTGCCCGCGCCGTCGGTGTCCGCCGCCACGGGCCGCAAGCCGCCCGCGCCGGGTCCTTCGTCCGAGCAACTGCAAGCCCTGCTGGCCCAGCACGGCGGCAACGTGGCCGAGGTATCGCGGGCACTCGGCCGGCAGCGCGCGGCGGTGTGGCGCTGGATCAAGCGCTTCGGTCTGGGGCCCACACGGCACAAAGACCAGAACTGAACCCCACGCCTCTGCCCCGAACATTTGGGGTTCAGGTCTGGCGCGATCCCGTCGATGCCCCCGGAGCCTCATGTTTGGTCGCTCGCGCCTCGACCCCGACGTCTCCTCGTCGGCGCTTACCCCTGCGGCTGTGTTGTCGCTGGGCGAACTGGCCCTGGACGCCGTGGGCGCGATCCTACGCAGCCTCGGTGAGTTCGCGCTGGATCAAGAAAAGCAGGACGCGACGTCGTTCGCGACCTTGGCCGAACGCTGGGCGCAGCATGTCTTGCTTGCCATGCCGCCGCCCAACGTCGCGCCCGGAGCGGTCGCACCGGGGGACGCGCGCCGTGACTGGGCGGGGGTGCGGGCTTTCGTGGCGGACTACTGCCGCGAATCCAGCAGGCATGCGCAGACCGTGACAGCCGATCTGCGTCAGGTGGTGTGGGTCTTCATTCAGAACCTCAGCCACACCTTCAACGACAGCCAGGAGACCGACGGGAATGTCCGTGATCAGCTGGCGCGGCTCGAGAGCCTGGTGCGCAGTCCGACCACCGGCGATCTGAAGAAGGAGGTGATGTCGACGGTGGTGGCGATCTCGCAGCTGATGGAAGATCGCCGCCGGCGCCAGCGTACCCAGATGGATCTCCTCGGCTCGCAAGTGCAGACGCTGGGGCATGAGCTCGAATCCGCGCGCCGTGACAGCGAGACCGATCCGCTCACGCGTCTGTTCAACCGCCGTGCTTTCGATGAATACCTGGCGCGCAGCGTGGAGCTGTACCGGGCCTTTGGCCACGAGACCTGCCTGCTGTTGGTCGACATCGACCAGTTCAAGGGGCTGAACGACGGGTTCGGCCACATGACCGGGGACGAGGCCTTGCGCAAAGTGGCCGACGGGATCACGCGGGTGTTCCTGCGCAAAAGCGACTTCGTCGCGCGCACCGGGGGCGACGAGATGGCGGTCATCCTGCGCGAGACCGCTCTGACCGATGCGGTGATGCTGTCCGAGCGCCTGCTGCGCGCCGTGCGCGCGGTCGACATCGAACGCAGCGGCACCAGGGTCGCGATCTCGACGTCGGTCGGCATCGCCCGCCTCGGTCCCGGTCAGGACGCGGCTGCGTGGATCGAGGCTGCCGATCAGGCGCTCTACCGCGCCAAGAACGCCGGGCGAAATCGGGCGGTCGCTGCCCCGTGACCGGCGCTGCTTTGACCTGCCGGCCACACGGCGCTAGGGTCCCCGCATGCCATTGACGAAGCGGGCTACGGTTTATCTAGAGCCCCTTCTCGACAAGGCATTGCGAGCCACCGCGGCAGCGACCGATCAGACGCTTTCTGAGTTGGTAAACGATGCGGTTCGGCTCCGGCTGGCGGCTGATGCCGAACTGCTGGCGGCGCTGCGGGCGCGGGTCAAGCCGTCGGTGCGGACCAAGCGCCGCGTCGCCAAGGGCTGATCGCGCGCGCGGCCAGTGGTTGATTGCCATCGTCGCCGCGCGGAGTAGCCTCGGCGTCGATGCTGTCCGCTGCCGACGAGGATCGCCTGCGCCGGGCGCTCGAACGACGTAAGGAACTGGATCTGGTTCATCTGAACCGCGTGCGTGGTCCGTGGCAGACCGGCGCGGGGCTGGTCTTTCGCCTGCGTCACCTCCGCACCATCGCTCACCGCCTGTTCACGCCGCCGCACCGCCGGTCCCCGACGCCGGTCCCGCGTCCGCCCATCGACTCGGTGGCCGTGACCTTCGTGGGCCACGGCAGCGTGATGTTGTCGACCGCCACCACACGCGCCATCGTCGATCCGTTTTTCGCCGGATTTCTGGCGGGCGTGCGCCGGGCTGAGCACGCAGCCCTGGACGCGGCGGACGCCGCCGAGATCGACCTCATCGTCATATCGCACGCTCACCGCGATCACCTGCACCCGCCGAGTCTGCGTCGTCTGCCGCGCGCGGCCACCATCGTGGTTCCGCCCGGCTGTGCGCCGCAGGTGGCTTCCGTTGGTTTTGGCCGCGTGGTCACGCTGGCGCCGGGTGAGTCGTTGGCTCATCGCGACCTGAGGGTCACCGCCGTGGCCGCCCGCCACGACGGCTCGAGCGCGTTCTTGTGGCGTGGCTCGAATGGGTACGTGGTCGAGTCGTCGTCGGCCGCGATCTATCTCGCCGGTGACACTGGCTACTTTTCGGGCTTCGCCGACATCGGGCGGCGTTTCGCTCCTGACGTCGCGCTCTTGCCTATTGGCGGCTACCAGCCGCTCGCACTGCGCGCCGCACACATGTCCCCGGTTGACGCGCTCGCCGCCTTCGACGAGTTGCACGCCCGGCTGCTGGTGCCGATAAGCCACGGGTCTTTTTCACTTGGCTACGAGCCCATCGACGAGCCGGCCCGCTGGCTTCGCGAATTGTGCGTGGCGCGCGGCCTTGGCGATCGGGTTCGCATCCTGGCCAACGGCGAGACCGTGGTGGTCCGCCGCGGCGGCCACACCGGCGCCGACGCGCCTATTTCCTGAAGCGGATCTCGACCGAGTACGGCTGTTCGCGTTCGGCGCGGACCGGCGCCGGCACCGGCGTTCGATCACCACCCTTTTCGGGCTTCTTTGCGGCCGGCGCGTGCTCGACGATGGCAAAGGTGACGACTCCGTTCGACTCGGGTGCGGCGGTGAAGTCCTCGCCCTTGCCCGCGGGGTTCTTGTTGATGCGGGTCTTGCCGTCCGCCATGGCCACCTCGATGTCGACGCCGTCGATGCCTGCCACGGCGGCCTCAAGCTTCTGCCCCGGAGGCACCTTGACCACGAAAAAGTCCTGGTCCTCGGGCGAAGCCAGATAGCCCTTGAGGGTGCCGGCCGCGTCGATCACCGTGGCCTCGGCCACGGCATCGTTGGGCTCGATCTCGAAATCCTGCCGCGGCCGCGCCCAGTTCACGGTCAGTGAGTACGGCGTCGACGAGCCCTCCTCGGGTCGCTGTCCCGCCGTCCACACCGGGCGCGCGCGCACGTACGCGTCGCTTTTGCCGATCAGCACCGGCCCCAGAATCTCCGGCTCGCCCTCGCGGTTGCCATCGACTTTGGCGAGTCGCGCCCCCTGGTCGTCAAACAGTTCCAGCACCAGATCGATGTCGGGGATGCCGCTCACCATGGCGGTCACGGTGCGCGGGCCGGCGCCGGCCGGGATGCGGTAGTAGTCGAAGTCGGGCTCGTCACCGTGGGGCTTGCCGACGTGGCCATAGACCGCGATGCCGCGCGGAAGCAGGCTGGCGGTTTTCGGAGAGTCGTTGGGTTCGATCTCGGTCTCGCGTGGCTTCTCGGGACGCGTGCGCCGCCACATGGTGTAGCCGCCGAAGCCCAACGCGCCCATCAACAGAGGCACCAGCACCAGCGATCCGGTGCGACGGCGCCGGTAGACCACGCGGTCGAATTCCTCCAGGTCCTCGCGTCGCAGGCGATCCAGATCGTCCGACAGCTCTGCCGATTCCTCCGGCGCGGACAGGCGCCCGGCCTCGGGCAGGATCTCGGCAGCTGTCGCCGACGAAATCGCCGCCGACGGGCGCGGCACCGGCCGCGTTGCCCGCGCCACCATGGTTTGCGCCATGGCGTGTGGCTCGGCCTCGGGCGCCGGCTCGCTGGCCTCGCCTTCGGATTCGCCAGCCGTTGGCCCGGGGGTGACATGGTTCGGCCGGATGCCAAGCAGCGCCTCCAGGTCGCGCCGCAGTTCGGCCGCCGATCGGTAGCGGTCGTCGGGCCGGCGCGCCATGGCCCGGCCGATGATGGCGTCGATCTCGGCCGGCAGATTGCGGTCGGGCGCGCGCCGGCTGGGCGGGACGAGGTCGTCGTTCAGGTGGCGAGCCAGCACCGCCATCGGCGTCTCGGCCTCGAACGGGTACGCGCCTGTGATGACCCGGTAAAGTGTGGCGCCCAGACTGTAGATGTCGGTACGCGGGTCGACCGGCTCGGACCGCACCTGTTCGGGCGACATGTAATAGGGCGTACCCACCACGTGACCGGCGCCCGTGATCTCGGCCAAATCGGTGCGTTCGCGCAGCTTGGCGAGGCCAAAGTCCAGCACCTTGGCGTGTTCGCCGTCGTTGCGCCGGCGCACACACACGATGTTCTCGGGCTTGAGATCGCGGTGGATGACGCCGGCGTGGTGCGCCTCGTCCAGCGCGGAGCAGATCTGGATACCAAGCGGCAGCGCGCGTGCCAGCACCATGGGTCCGTCGCGTCTGACGATGGCGCCCAGGCTGTCACCCTTCACGTACTCCATCACCAGGTACAAGAGCCCCTGCCACTGCCCGAAGTCGAACGTCTGAACGATGTTTGGGTGGTTGAGCTTGCTGACCACCTCGACCTCGCGCCTGAAGCGCCTGAGCATGTGGGCGTCGCCAGCGAGGTCGCGGTGCAGGACCTTCATTGCGGCGATCTTGCCCATGCGCACGTGCTCGACCCGGTACACCACGCCCATGCCACCGACACCGATGCGCGCCAGGACACGGTAGCGCTCGTCGACCACGCGGCCTATCCAGGCGTCGGGCCCGTCGTCGGCCGGCGCGGTGGACAGATCACTGCCGCAGCGGCCGCAGAACTTCAGTGTCGGGTCTTGCGAATCGGCCTGGCAGGTTGGACACGCGGACACGGCAGAGGAGAGTAGCAGGGACGGCCCGGCTGGGGCACGGCCCGGCCCACAACGACCGCCGCGGCGACCGCTCGACCGCCGTCGCGGTGGACGCGCCGCCTAGGCTTGGCATAGAGTGCCCGGCGCCAGAGGTTCAGGTTTTTTCATGAGCATTTTCGATCGCATTCGCCGTTTGCCCCCGCTTGGGTGGGCCCTCATCTTTGCGGTGCTCATGGTGCTGCCCGGCCTTGGATCGTCCGGGTTCTGGGATCCGTGGGAGCTGTCGGTGGCGGATCAGGCGCGCGAGATCGCCCGAGCTGGCGACCTGTTCGAACCGACGGTCAAGGGGCGCTTCGCAGCCGAGCCGCCGCTGGATCTGGCCCTGACTGCGCTCGGCATGAAAATGTTCGGCATGCGCGAGTTCGGCGCGCGTTTCCTCAATGGGCTGTGCGCCATCGGCGCCTTGTTGGCGGTGTACTGGGCCGGTGTCGGGTTGTTTCGGCGGCGCGCGGCGCTGCTCGCCACCCTGGCCCTTGGCACCATGCCGTTGTTCTTCCTGCAGGCGCGGCAACTGATGTCGGACATGCCGCTCATTTTCGGCCTCGCGCTGTCCTTCGGTGGGCTTGGCCGTTACCTCTGGCCGAGTGATGGGCGCCGCCGCCTGCCCGATCTGCTGATTGCCGGCGCCGGTTTCGCCATCGGTACGCTGTCGGGCGGTGCGCTCATGGGCGTGGCGCTGCCGGCCCTATCGATGATCGGGACCGTGCTCGCCGCCTGGTCCCTGACGCCGCGCCCGATGGCGCCGGCCCAGGCGGCCGCTGCCCTGGCCGCTCCGGGCGTGGGCCGCGACGTATCCGACGGCAAGTCTTTCGGAAGCGGGCTGCTGGGGACCGGTGTGCGCGGTTTCATCCCGGTCGTGCTGGTCGGGATCCTCGGCCTCTCCGTGCTGGTGGTGACCCTGACCACCGCGAACATCGCTGGCAAATACTCACTTCTGCTGGGCGGAACGCCCCGCGGCGGCACGCCCGCGCAGATGTTCGAGTACCTGGTCCGCCAGCTTGGCTTCGGCCTTTTCCCCTGGAGTGCGCTGGTGGTATTCGCGCTGGGCCGGGCGCTCGTGCGCATGGGCGACGGCGACGCTTCCAACGACGGCACTGACGATGGCAACTCGGGTGGCCGCGCCGCCTTCGGCCTGCTCTACGCGCTGGTGTTCGCGGCGTTCGGGTTCGCGCTTGCGACGGTGTTCGTGCTCATGACCGGCGACGCGCGCTACCCGGTGCTGGCGCCGCTCGCGCTGGCCCTGGGCGCCTTCCTCGACGAGGCGCTGGAGGGCGAGCGGGCCGAACCCGTGCTGGGGCTGCTGGCCGCCACCGGCACCATGGTGGTCGCGCGCGACATCTTTCTCGCTCCCGAGGAACTGGTGTCGCAACATCTGCTCGCCAAGGTGAAGTGGCCACCGACCATCAACGTGGGCTACGGCGTGCTGGTGGCCGGTCTGCTGGTCGGCGGCGGTATCTATCTGGGTCTCGCCACCCGCGGCCGGGCCCTGGGCAAGGTTGCCCCGCGCGAGCTCGGCGCCGCCCCGGCCTGGCGCCGCAAGCTCGAGGCTCTGGTGGTGCAGATCGGGCGCTTCGGTATCCACGTCGCGGTGGTGGCCGCCATCCTGTTCTCGGGTCTGGTCGCACACGCGCTGGTGCCGGTGCTGTCACGGCACCTGTCGTTCAAGCCGGTGCTCGAATCGTTCGCCCGCTTCGCCAAGGCAGGCGAGGAGATCGGCAAGTACCACGTGGAGGGGCATGGCGCGAGCTTCTACGGCGCCGGCAAGATGTCCGAGATCGCGTCCCAGGATGCGCTGGTGACCTTTCTCAAGCAGGGCAAGCGCGCGTTTGCTCTGGTCTCGGCCGACGATCTGGCGGCGCTCGATGCGGCGCTCAAGACCGCGCAGACGGACTATGTCGTCGTCGATGCGTCGTCGTCGCGATTCCTGCTGCTGTCGAACCGGCAGGGCGAGGGCGAAGAGGATCAGAACCCGCTCAAGAAGAATGTTTGGCTGGCGCCCAAACCGCCCACGGCGATCACGGCGCCCGCCGAGCCGGTGGCGCTGCCCCCGACGGTTCCCGGGCAGCCACCAGTGGCAACCCCACCCCCGGCGCCGCCAGTCACGACCTACGACTGGCACGGGCAGCTGCCGCCGTGGGGGGCGCCGCGCGTCCCGGCCTCGGCCGTGTTCGGCGGCTGCATCGAGCTGACCGGTGCGGATTTTCCGGCGACCGTGCGCCGTCCGGGAAAGGTCCCGCTGGCACTGCATTTCCGGGTTCTGTGTCGCCCGCCCGGTGGCTACAAGATCTTCGCCCACTTCGATGCCGCCGGCGAGCCGCGCGTCCTTGGTGATCACGCGCCGCTCGAAGGTGCGTTCCCCACGTCCTACTGGTTGCCCGGTGAGTACATCAAGGACTTCACCGAGGTCGACGTGCCGCTTATGACGACACCCGCCGGCGTGTACACGCTGCTGGTCGGCTTCTGGCCCGGCGGCGAGGGTCGGCGAATCGCCATCACGGCGGGAAATACCGATGGCCAGGACCGCGCTCGAATCGGTACCATCGATATCCGATAGGAACCCCATGCGGCCGAAAGATCGCCGTAATCGTCAGCTCCTGGTCGGCAAGGACCGGCGTGCCGGGGCTGACCGGCGCGAGCACAAGCGCGTGCTGGTCAACATCGAGGTCGACTACAAGTGCGACGACACGTTCCTGTTCGCATACATCACAGATCTGTCGGCAGTGGGTATCTTCATCCAGACGCCCAAGCCGTTGCAGCCCGGCACGCACCTGAA
>JANPCZ010000243.1:0-46001 GCA_031431215.1 Myxococcales bacterium | reverse complement strand
CGTCGCTGCGATCGGCAGGCCGCTACGCAAGTATTTCAGCAGCCGTGGCAGAACACCACACCCACTGCGCTCGAGCCATGATCGCCAGGTGGGTCAATTTCAATGAGCAGAGGTGGGTCAATTTCGATGAGCGGCGAAGCGCGGGCCCAAGCCCGTGCTGGGACGTGCGAAAGAGTCGCTTCTGCGCCCGATCGGTCGGGTTGGTCGAAGAACGCGAATGAGGCGTCCCGTGCGGCCGGGTAGTCGTAGTCATACTCGAAGGTGCAGAGCGCCTGACGCCCGGAAGCCGACCGACATCGCAAGGGCCCCGTGCCGCCCGCGGGCCAGGCGGTACACCAAAGGTACGACTGCCATGTCCTCCGCGTTTCCCCGGTACGACACCAGGCAAGCACAACGGCTTCAATCAGCTGCTGACCTCCGGTACGCCGGTTACGTGCGCGTCCGGGGATAGCGATTGCGACGGGGTGGCGGACGCGGCGGACAACTGCCCGGCGTCGTACAACCCTGGGCAGGAGGACAGCGACCGCGTGACGTTGGAGGGGACGAATCCAGCGGCGGTGTGGCGGTTTGAGGACGCGGCGGGCTCTAGCACGGTGGCGGACAGTACGAGTCTTCGACCTTGAGGTTCGGGATAGAGCCGTCGAGGAGCCCGTCGTCGTGTGTGATCAGAACGGCATCGTTTTCGATGGCAGTCGCCGCGAGCAGCAGATCGATTTTAGCCAGCGGCCGTCATCAGGTCGTCTTCGGCCTTGGGCGAGAAGACTGCCGTCACCGGCGGAGGCGTCCCTCGACCCTACGAAACACGGTCTCTGCATCGACCCCCTCACCCCGATCGAGGGAAGCGATGGCCTCGTCCAGACCCTGCTCTTGTTCGGCAGTCAGCACGGGCAGCGCATCGACGGACTCCAGCACGTACCGCCCCTCAGGGAGCTTGCGCAACTCTTCTGGAACATCCGTGCCGTTCCAGTTCAGTACGACCGCCACGTGCCGAGGACACTCCACCAAACGAGACAGTGCACAAGACACCAGGGTTGGCGCGCAGTATGAAGGCGAAGCACGCCAGCCCGATGCCGGCCGCATACCGATCGAAACAGGGACCAGGGACCCGCGGGGTCCGCGGGTCATGCGGCTTGCGTGAGGGCGCGTTTACTACTTGCGAGATCAGCCTCCTCAACAGAATCTGTGGGTGACTGAGACTGGTTAAAGGAGGCAACGCTCGTCACGGCGCTCCGCCGCGCGCGTCCCATGATATGGATGCCGCGTGAACGCTGCGGAAACGGAGGAAGTCAGGGCGGCCGAGCTGACGGCGGCGATGTCCCTGGCGACCGACATTGGTCTCGGCGGACCTGAGGAGCACGCGCAACGTGCGGCGGTACTGGCGGCAGGCCTGGCGGGACCGGCGGGTTTCTCGGCCGCGCAGGCTCGCGACGCTTTCTATCTGGCGCTGCTCAAGACCCTGGGCTGCACGGGGGATGAGGACGTGGCCGCGGCGGCGCTGGGCGAGGGGGCGGGTACCTGGGCGGGGCATATGGGCGGCGCCGCACCGTCCGAAGCGCTGGCGCTCATGTGGAAGAACATCGGGCGCGGCAAGGCCCTGCCTGCGCGGCTGGCCGAGCTGGCAAGCGCCTTCGCGAAGATGCCCGCGATGATGGCCTCGTCGCGCATCCACTGCGAGCTGGGGCAGGGGCTGGCGCGCAATCTGGGCTTGCCCGACAGCGTGGTGCGGGGGCTGGGCCAGGTGTTCGAGAAATGGGATGGCGGCGGCAGGCCGCACCACCTGCGCGGCGAGCAAATTGATCCTGCGGTCGGACTTGCCCAGATCGCCACCGACGCCGAGATTGGGCACAGGTTGTTCGGGCTGGAGGGCGCCGTGGATCTGATTCGCAAGCGCGCGGGCCGGGGCTATGACCCGAAGCTCGTCCGGATCTTCTGCGACGAGGCGCCCGCTCTGTTCCCAACTCTTGAGGTGCCTTCGATCACGGCGGCGGTGCTGGCCGCCGAACCAGGTCGGCCGCTCATGCTTTCGGGGCCACGGCTTGAGAGCGCCATCCGGGCGATGGGCGAGTACGCGGATCTGAAGTCACGTTTTACCCGCGGCCACTCGGCGGGCGTCTCGGCCCTGGCGACGGCGACCGCTGCTCATCTGGGCATGAGTGCCGCGGATCAAACCGTGGAAGCGCGCGCGGGGCACCTGCACGATCTGGGGCGCAGCGGCATCCTGCTGCGGGTTTGGGAGAAAGCGGGCCACCTGTCCCAGGCGGAATGGGAGCGGGTGCGTATGCACACCTACTACACCGAGAGGATCCTCTCCCGAGTTCGCTCGCTTGGCCCGGTGGCGTCGCTAGCCTCCTTGGCGCACGAGCGCCTGGACGGTGAGGGTTACCACCGCCGCCTACCCCTGTCGGCGGTCCCGCTGGGAGCGCGCGTGCTGGCCGCGGCCGATTCATACCACGCCATGACCGAGGAGCGTCCGCACAGGCCTCCGCTCACGGCCACGCAAGCGGCGGCTGAACTGGCCAAGGACGCGGTTGCGGGAAGACTGGACAGGGAAGCCGTGGACGCTGTGCTTTTCGTCGCGGGACACAAGGTTCCGCGGGCGGTGGCGGCACGACCCGCTGGCCTGTCCGAGCGCGAGGTCGAGGTGCTGCGCCTCGTGGCACGCGGTCTGACCAACAAGGAGATCGCCAGCAAGTTGCAGATCTCGGTCAAGACCGCGGGCCACCATCTGGAGCACATCTTCGAGAAGGTGCGCGTCACCACGCGCGCGGCGGCGGCGCTGTACGCCATGCAGAATGATCTGCTTGCGTCGATCTAGCTACTTCAACGCCGCGTGGGCCGGCGGCGGCACCAAGCCCAGTTGCTGCATCATCACCATTGTGTCGAAGTAGACGTGCATCGAGGTGACCTTGCCGCCTTTCACCGTGGCCAGGCCCGCCCAACTGAAATCGATGTGCTTGTGGGTCGCCGGGACGGTCTGGCCGTTGGGCATCTGCATGGGGCCCGTGTGATCGCCGACAAAGTGACCCTCGCACGAGATTGACTCCCCGGACTCGATGCACTTGCCGAGGACGTGCTTGAAGTTGGGGAAGGCGGTGGCGAAGCCCTGGGCCATCTGCTTGTGACCATCGCTGCTATGGAGGGTCCCCATCGGGGTCACCATCTCAACATTGGCGGTTTCGACCTCGGCCAGACGGTCGAGCTGCTTGGCGTCGATAACGGCGAAGTAACGATCCATCACGTCGCGCGCGGTTTCCTTCTTTGCCAGCGCGGGCGAGGCGACGGTCAGAGCGAGCAGGGACATCGTGAAGAGCTTGGTCTTGTTCATGGGAGGAGTCCTTTCGTGAGAACTCTTGTAGCCCCCGGGCCCTCTCGCTCGATATGGGGCAGATGCCCCAGTTGGCCGGAGCGCCGACGCTGGAGGCGAAGACCGCGAGAGCGGCGCGGGCGGGCTGATTTCTGTACTTCGCCAGGCGGTCGCCGGGGTATTGTGGCGCTCCCATGAGACTACCTGCCTTGTTCATGATGGTGGCCGCGGCGGGGCTCTCGTCGGGGTTCGTGTGCTCCGGTGACGACGATCCAATTTCCGCCGGCGCTGCTGGCGCTCCCGGCAGCGGCGGTAGCCCCGGCGCCGGCGGTGCTCCGGGCGCAGCAATGATCCCGGATCCCTGCACGCTGCTGACGCCCGAAGAATGGGCGCCGCTCATGAGCATGACCCCGATGGTCGAGCCGCGCACCGGCGCGGCGGGTGGGGTCACGGTCAACCGCTGCGACTGGACGTCACGCGCGGCGGCTGGCACCAAGGCCCAGTCTTCCAACCTGTCCTTGGCGGTCGCGGGTGGTTTTTCGCCGACGCCGATGAGCATGCCGTTCGCGATCGGCGACGCGGGTTACATCGACCAGTTCGCCCTCGCACGGACGGTCAACTTCGGCTGGAAGAAGGGCGCGCTCAGCGCAATTTTCCACTACTCGGCGCTGGCGTTGCCGCCCGGCAAGACCTGGCCCGAGTTGCTCGACGCCGCCACCGCGCTGGCCCGGCAGGCCGCATCCCGGATGCCCTGAGTTCAGATGAGCGGCGAAAACCCGGAAGGCCTGAGCCGCCGAGCGCTGCTGCAGTGGACCACGCTGCTGCTGGCCGGATCGTGCAACGACAGCGCGCAGAAGACCGGCGGTCCGGATCGTGCGCGCGACATCTTTCGAACCTGGGAGGAGATCAAGCAGGCGCTGGCCGGCAGTCCGGACTGCCTGCCGGCTGAGGCCGAGCGCATCGTGGCGTCGAAAGACCCGGACAAGATCTTCCGCTTCGTGCGCGACAACTTCGCCACCATTCCTTACTCGGCCTGGGAGCTGGGCGGCTCGGATGCGGCGCTGTGGGGCAATCGCGGAACTTTCCGCGGCGCCAGCGGCACGCTGCGCGACAAGGCTGAATTGCTGGCGGCGCTGTACCGTCGCGCCGGGTTCGAGGCCACAATCATGGAGGGCGAAGCCGCAGAGGGCGCCGCCGCCGTGGGACGCATCTTGCGCGACAGCAAGAAGGTCGGGCGCCCGCCGTTCAAACCGACCGCAACCGCCGCCGATATCGAGCGCTGGCGCCAGACGTTGTTCGACAAGAAGGCCGCTGCCGTGCGCACCCGGCGCAAGGCGCCGCTACCTTCGGATGCTGAATGCCGCGCGCTCGGCCGTCGCGTGCTCGACATTCTGCCGGCCGCCGCCGTCGTGGCCCAGACGCTGCGACTCGATCCTCCGACCGCGGTGATACTGCCGGTGGTTTCGGTGACCGCAAACGGCGAAACCAAGATCGCCAATCCGGCCTTCCTGGACCTGGCCTACGGAGAATCCGGGCTGGCCGGCCCGCCCAGGAAAGCGCCCGCGAAGCGCCATCCGGGCGTGGCGAAGTTCGAACTTCTCCTGGTCACCACAGCTGACAAGGACGGCCCCACCACGCTGGTCATCTTTGCCGCCGACACCGAGAACCTCATCGGCCGGTCGTTGCACATCGCCTTCGTGCCGGCCGAGGATTCGTTCGCCTCCTTCCTCAAGCGAAAGCCGCGCGACATCCGCGCCTTCGTCCCGGTCATGTACGTCAGCGGGCAGGACATCCCGAAGGACGCCAGCAAGGGGTTTCGGTCGACTGGCAAGGCCATGACCCTGGACGGCGACATCATCGAGGTCGGCATGGACGGCGGCCTCACGATCTCGGGAACGGCGGTCGACACCAAACCGCCGATGCCAGGATTGATCGAGCGAGTCGCGCGACTTGAAGCGGTCGCGGACGCGTCGCGATTTCCCGACGTCGAACTACACATCGCCGCGCTCGATCAGGCCGGCGCCACCGTGGCTGGCTTGACGGCAGCGGCGTTCCGGGTGACCGAGGCGGGCGCGACACAGCCGGCCCTTCTGTTCGAGAACCGCGTGCGCCCGCAGCGCGTGCTGTTCGTGGTCGACAAGTCCGACAGCATCCCGGCTGATTTTCGCGACGACGGCCTCGGCCGTCTGGTGGGCGACATCGCGCGCCGCGTGCGCACCGGCAACGCCGAGGCCGAGTTCAAGGTGCTCACGGTCGGCGGCGGCTTACCCGAGAAGCCCTGGCTGAAGGATCCGGACGAGGTCGCGCGCGCCGCCGCACAGGCGCCCGGTGCCGGCTCCGATCTGTGGGGTGCGCTGGGCGCGGCGGCCGAGATCGCACCCACCGCACTGGTGTTCATCACCGACGGCGAGCCCGAGTTCGAGCCGTCGCCCCGGGATCTCGCCAGCCTCGCCACGCTTCCCGCCAGCTTGTTCCTCCTGGTGGGCAAGGAATCGCCGCTCGGGCGCATGACACTCGAACGCATGGCGCGACTGACCGGGGGCGAGGTCATCCCGTCCAGCAACAGTGCCCAGGCTGCCGAAACCGTGATCACGCACCTGGCACGCCAGCACCGCACCTTCTACGGCTTTCGCTACCGCGCCACTGCGTCCGGCCCGATGAGCCGCGAGGCCACCGTCACCCTTATGCAACGCCCGCCCATGGCAAGCGCGCGCTACACCGCCCCACCAGCGCCCGACAGGCGTGAGCCGCGCCGGCTCTTGGGGCTGGTGCTCCGGATCAAGATGCCGAACGAGGAACCGATCGATCGCGTGCTGGCCGGGCTGCCGCGGCCCATGGTCGGCGCGCCCGACACCGTTACCAGCGACGTCGAGGCGGCCATGTTCGGCGACACCGAGATCCGCTTCGAGGGCTCACGCCCGACCACGGCGGCGGTGCTCGACGACGTGGTCACCGAGCGCCTGGGTTACCAGAAGACGGTGGTGGCGCTCAAAGCGAAGAAGCGTCCGGAGGCCGCGGACGCATTTCTGGCCAGGCCCGCCCGCCAGTCGCACCTCGCCTTTGCCCTGCACCAGAACCTGGCGACCGAGGGCGAGTTTCCGGTGTTCCCGAGCGGGCTGCGCGGCGTCGCGGTGAGCATCCTGCCCCGCTACGGCAAGGGCGTGCTGACCCGGTCGGACATCCTGCCGATTGGCGCGCACCACACGCCGGCCCGCTCGCCGCGCGCATCGCTCGAAGCCACGGTGGCAGCGACCGCGAAGCTGTCGCTGCTTGAAAGAGCCTTCCTCACCCAGAGCGCGGCCAGGGATCTCGAAGGCCGGAAGCTCATGCTCGCGCCCCGAAACGCCGACGTGAACAGGCTTTTCCCAGGCTTGCCGCCGTTCGAGGCCGAGCGCTGGCGCTGGCTGTTTGAACACAACAGCACCGGCTTCCAGGTTGTGCCTGAAGGCGGCAAGCCAACCGCGTTCTTCCAGGTCGACCCCGACACTGGCGCGATGCTCGCGATCGGTGACACCGGAGCGGGCCAGGGCGTCTGCGAGAACAACACGGGCGACCCTGATCTGGATCGCCTGGTCAACGGCGCCGAGGCGCTGGCTTCGCTGGCCAGCCTGATGGGCATGACCGGCACCGCGGTCGACGTCTGGGTCGACATCCAGATCACACTCATGCGCAAGCTCATCGCAGCGACCATCGTCATTGGCGGTGGCAACCAGATGGGCGATCCCAACCTCGACATCGGCGCCGAGGCAGGCGACCGAATCGGGGGTGCCGTATCAGATGCGGTGACCGACGCCGCCGCCGAGGCGATCGGCCTGGGCGAGCTCAACGACCTGGCCGGCACACTCGGCGACGTGGCTGACACGGTTCAACTGGGCGCGTGCGCGCTGTCCAGTTAGGCGCGGCCACCAACACGCCGTCGTCCGAGGTCGATCTACCGCGGATCCATCTGGTAGCGGTCGAGCCCCGAGCGCACGCTGTTTTGGTACAGGCTGGCGCACACATCTCCGTTGCTCGACCCCGAGCACTGGCCGGACTCTTTGGCTGCGGCTATGCCTGCCGTGCCGTAGGACCCACCGGTTGCACCCCGACGCTCGGCCGCGTACTCGGCGATGAAGTAGTTGTGCGCGCGGCCGCCCTTGCTACTGACCTGTGCGCCCCTGAGCGCCAGCGATTCGGCGCTGCGGTAGTCGTAGAACCCGAATGCGCAGGTTGCCGTGACGATGTACGCGTCGCCGTCGCTTCGGTCCTGAGCCTTGTACAGCTTGAACGCGCCGCTGTAGTCGCCGCTCGCGCACAGGGTCACCGGTGACGGCATAGCAGCGGGGGGCTCGACCCGGTACTTGATCACCGCGCCTTTGACCAACGCAACGTTCGGTATGGTCTGCGGCCGGTGTCCCTTCGCCGCCACCACCACGTCGGCGCGCCCGACATTCAACACACTCAGGGTCGTGCTGTTCTTGACGTCATCAGTGGTCAAGATGTGCGTGCGGCCAGGAACCGACACGACTTTGCCACCGTCGGGCGCGTCGCGTGTCTTGATGAGATCGCCGCCGCCGCCACTGCCGGCGAGCATGTCGCGCGTGAGCACCGCCGTCGCCTCGCCCAGCTTCTGGGCCGGCGGATCCGCCTGGCTCAACGTCGCCCTTGCCTGCTCGGCGGTGGTCGTGCCGGCCGGCGGGAGCGTGACTTCTTTCGTGTCGCCGCCGTTCACCACAGCCTGCATCTGGCTGGACAGCAGGTCCAGCGGCTGCAGCGGTTGGCCGGTCGCTGTTTGCACGGCCTGGATGGTGAGGTCGACGACCTCCGCAGTCTTGGCGCTCAGCCCCGCCGCTTGCCCCACCTCCTTGAGCCCCGAGCCGCCGGTCGCATTGCTCGACGCCGACACCACCAGATCGACCGCCGCCTTGCCGGCCTCGACGGCAGAGTTGGCCACCGCGACGTTCACTTCCTGCCCGAACGGGCGCACGTTCGCCAGGCCGTCGGGGTTGAGAGTCAGCGACGCCTCGATCTCCTTTGACTTCGCGGCGCGCTCACCGAATCCGATCTTGTTCTGAAAGTGATCGAGCGTCTGCACCCGGTTGAAGTCGACAGGCAGCTTCATTGTCTGCTTGATGAGCGTGAGCTCCTCGTTGGTCGCGGTCATGATTCGCATGACCACCGGTTGCGTGCGCGCGTCGTAGATATTTTTGATGTGGTTGTAGCCGGCCACCGCAAACGGAATGACGATGGCGGCCACCGCGAAGAACAGCGGCTGCTGGACGGCTTCGACGTCGTTCTCGGTGCGCAGCGGTGCAGAGGTCGCGGCCGGCGGCCGGGCGGTCGCCGCGTCGAACGCCGCGGACATCATCCGGGCGTAATCGCCCGCCATCCCCTGCAGCGCCTGGTCATAGACGGCGATCGAACTGGTCGCCGGCGGCATGGTCGCGAGCGTGCGCGTAAAATCGCCGCTGGCGATCTTCACCAGGTTCGTCGAACGCTGGTGGAAGGCTGTTCCAGCGCTGGCGACCGCATCCAATTTCTGGCCGAGTGCTGCCTGATACGACGCCCGCGCCGCTGGCCCCGGTCCGAACGGCGAAGCGCCTGCTCCTCCTTCTGCTCCTGTTCCACCGCCGTCGTCGACGGTCCGGCACCCGGCCCCACACAGCAGTCCCACCAGCATCAGACTTCCGGTTCGCGATCTCATGGATTGTGCATCGTACACCCGCCCGGGAATGATTCGCCTCGTCCGCGTTCTATTTGGGCGACGAACGAAACCCGAAGAGGAGATCCCCATGGCGGCACCGAAAATCTGCTTCGACCGAATTCTTCCGCGTGACCTGCTGCGCCCCCGCGAGTCGCTGCAGGGCCCCAGCGGCGTCTTGCGTGCGATTGGCGTCCGGGGCAAGACCTGGATGAACGGCTCTGCACTGAAGGTGCGATTCCTGGGGGGCACCGCGGCCGAGCAGGCCACGGCGCGCGCCCAGGCGGCCTGGTGGTCGGCGGTGGCCAACATCACTTTCGACTTCGGCAACCATCCGAACGCCGACATTCGCATCACGTTCGACGGGAACGACGGGGCCTGGTCCACCATCGGCACCGATGCGCGGTCGGTGTTGTCCGCTCAGGCGACCATGAACCTGGGATTTCTGGATGGAGGCACCGCGGGGCATGAGTTCGGGCACGCCATCGGGCTGGCGCACGAGCATTCCAGCCCCGCGGGCGGCATTCAGTGGAACGAGCCGGTCGTGCTGGCGGCGCTGGCCGGTCCCCCCAACTTCTGGGACGCGGAGACCACGCGCCACAACGTGTTTTTCAAGTACTCGATGGACCAGATCAACGGCACCACGTTCGACCCCAATTCGATCATGCTTTACGAGTTTCCGGCCGCGTGGACGACCAACGGTGTGGCGACCCACGCCAACGATGTCCTGTCGGCAATGGACAAGGAGTTCGTAGCTGGCGCCAAGATGTACCCAAAGACCCACCCGGGCCTATCAGGCGCGGTGCCATTGACGGTGGGCGCGCCGCGTCTCGAGGCCTCGATCGGGAAACCCGGTGAGGAGGATCTCTATCGCTTCCGTGCCGCCCAGAATGGCGTTTACGTCATCGATACCGTGGGCAAGACCGATGTCTACATGAAGCTGTTCGGGCCCAGCAGCCCCACGGCCTTGATCGAGGAAGACGACGACAGCGGAGCCGGGCTCAACCCGCGCATTTCCGCCTCGCTGCTGGCCGGGGACTACTTCGTGCAGATACGTCACTACGATCGCAGCTCTGGTACGGGCAAGTACTCGATCGCGGTCAGGAAGCGGTGATCTCCGATCCCGGCCATCGCGCCAAGGGCGCTTGAAGAGCAGCTCGAAGTTCACGGCCGGGCTAGGGGACCACGGTCAGCGGCATCAGGTGCTTGACGGCCTTTGCGTTGCCGCGGATGTCGCCGTCGAGGACGGTCACCGCTACGGGCGGCGTCAGCTCGAAGCGGTACCCCTTGTTCTCGCTCGCAAGGTCCACTTGCTGGCCCTTGTATTCGAGGTGCCGCACATAATCCTCGGGCACGAGGCCGCGGCGCACGTGCGCGCGGTGCTTCACGATGAAGCCGGCCAAGCGGACGGCCAGGTGGTTGTGCAACCGGTGGCAGCCGCTGCTCTCGCCACGCTTGACCGATCGGTAAGCCGGTGTGCCGTGGGTCCGGATCCGGTGGTCCATAAGCTGTGGCTCGCCGCGCTCGTTGACGCTCTCGATCTGGTGGTGCACCAGGGCCACCAGCCCGTAGGCCGCGCGGTAGCCCGGGCCGACGATCTCGGTCTTCGGCTCCCAGACATCGCCCCGCTTGATGAGCAGCTTGCGGGTGGGCATGCCCGACGACGGGTGCCAGGTCGGGGTGGCCAGAACCTCGGGCCAGATGGCGTCGCCCGTGACGGACTCCTTGTACTTGAGCGCCATGGAGCCGTCGGACTGTTCGATCGTCTTCCAGCCGCCGATGGTGGTTGGCCACCGGGCCAGGGCCACCTCGTGGTCGCCCACGCGTGCGTACAGCGTGAGGGTGGGGCGGTCGCTGACCGGGGGCTTCCACTTCTTCTTTCCATCCTTGTCGAGCTTGGGCCGCGCCAGGACCACCTCGCCGCGATCGATTTCCGCGCGCAGCTCCATCTTGGGGCTGTGGTAAGCCGGCAGCGGTGGCAGGCGGACCGCGACGGCCGCGGGCCAGGGTGCCGGCGCCCGGCGAGCCGGCGCCTTACGGGCGGGCCGTCGCGAGGGCGGCGGCGGTGCAGGGGGAGGCCCCAGAGTACTCGCGGCGACGGCCTCCGGTGACGTCCAGCCCAATGCCTGGCTGGCAGCATGGGTGGCCGCAGCGATCAGATCGGGCGCCGGGGTGACCTTGGCCGACGCCTCGGCAGCGGTAGCGTCGGGTCGTCCCTGGGCCGCGGACGATGGGTTGGCTTGCGCGGTGGCCACCGGCATGGGCAGCTGCCGGAACTCGGCGCTGTCCAGCATGCGCCCCTGCACTTCGCCGAGCACACCCAAGGCCGACCCGTCCTCAAGCAGCCCGGTCGCATCGACAATCCGCTCGCGCAGCGCGCGCAGCAGCGCCCGGAAGTCGTGCTCGCGGCTGTCGGTCAGCAGCGTGGAGCGGGTCTCGAGATCGATGCGCCCGCTATCCGCCATCATGTGCAGCCGCTGGTAGATTTGCAGGCCCGCGACCGTCCGGCGATCCATCCGCGCGGCGTTCGCTTTGCCGGGCAGCAGATCCTCGCAGCGCAGGTGGGCCTGCATCGCGATCACGGCTCGCTGTTCTGCCGGGGTCAAGGGTCGAGGCGGTACCGTCCGCCCGGTCAGGACCATGGGCGTTTCGCGGGCCGCCGCGGGGTCGGGGTTCGGAACTTTCTCCGGCTCTTCCGGCACGATCACATTCTTGGGCGGCAGCGCGTCCAGCGCTTTGTCCTTCACGCGGTCGTGGCAGGCGTGCCGCCTCGAATCCGCCAGCCGCCGCCGCAGCAGGTTCATGCTTGGGAACACCCCGAACGCCTCGAAGTAACGGTCCTCGCGGGCGCGCGCGTAGGTGCTGCCCGGGCGCAAGCGCCCGTTGGCCAGGTCGATCAGATACGGCCGCAGCGGCTGCGGCTTCCCGGGCACCTCCGAGAAGACGTACGGTAGCCAGTCGTCCGAGAGATCGACCACGGTCAGGCCGTCCCGGCGTGCACCCTCGAGCGTCGTCTTGCCGACCGAGCGCCCGCCCTCGACGACCATGAGCTCACCGCTGGGCGGCGGCACCTCGGCCACCGGAGCCGCCTGGGCCGCCGGCGTCGGCGGCGCCGCCCGCGTCGTTGGTCCGCTGCCGGCCACTAGGCCGGCGAGCGCCAGGGCGGTCGCGCTGGCCCCAGGCGTGCCGCCGGTGCAGGAACGTCTCTTGGCCGGGCGAAGTGTGTACATCTCTAATCTCCTCCAGGCGAAAGCGCAGGGGCGCGAGAACGTTCTGCTCCTTGGGACGGGGCGCGGTCAACAGGGATCCTGATGGTCGTCTGGCCCTGGTTGCCGTGGTTCCTGGTCCAGAGTAGACACCACCGGACACCATGAGCCTGGGTTCACGCTTTGTGTTCGCCGCCGTGGTGGCCGCCGGCATCGGCGGCGCACTGTACTGGTGGCGCAGGCCGCAAGCGCCGCCACCGTCGCCACCACCGGTCGCCCAGGTCCTTGCACCGAGCACCCCGCCGCCGCCGCCGCCGCCCGACGCCAGCGAGCCCGCCATCCGGCACCCCATCGCGCCCTCGGCGTCGGAGCCTCGGGCGCTACCGCCGCTTGCCGAATCCGACGCCTTGCTCGGCAAGGTGTTGGGCGATCTGCTCGGGCGCAAATCGGTGCTGTCCTTTCTCAACATCAACGGCTTCGTCAACCGCTTCGTTGCCACGGTCGACAACCTCGCGCGCGAACAGGCCACGATTGGCCTGTGGCCGGTGATCCCGATGGCGGGTCGCTTCGGCACCGAGACGCGGGCAGACGCTAGCGTGATCAGCACACAGAACGCCGACCGCTATGCCGCCTTCGTGCGCTTCGCCGAAGCGGTGGATACGCGTCGGGCGGTTGCGCTGTACGTGCGCCTGTACCCTCTGTGTCAGCGGGCCTACGAAGATCTCGGATACCCGGGCAAGTACTTCAACGACCGCGTGGTCGAAGTCATCGACCATCTGCTGGCGACGCCCGAGGTCGCCGGTCCGATCGAGGTCAAGCTCCCCGAGGTGCCGGGCGCGATCAAGCCGACGACGCCTGGGAGCTTGTATCAATTCAAGGACGCCGCGCTCGAGGCGCGCTCGGCGGGGCAGAAGATCCTGCTGCGGGTTGGTCGCGAAAACGCCGTGAAGCTCAAGGCCAAGCTGGTCGATATCCGCCACCAGCTTACTCGCTGAGGCGGTGTATGCCGTCGAGCACGTGCCAGGTCGCGACGATGGTGAGATCGACCAGCTTCTCGGCGCGGCGCTGCTCGGGCACGACCAGGTGTTCGTAGGTGCACAGCGCCTGGAGCTGGCGCAGGAAACGCGCGATGACCCGCCGATCAGACTTGCCGATCCAGGCGCCCAGCTTGTCGACCAGTAGCGTCTGGTACTGCTGAATGAAGCGTGCAGATGACTCTGCATTGCCTCGTGATCTTGGAAGCTTACGTGGGAATATCTCAAGTATATCTTTACGATATTCAGCAAGGTCGGGATCGAGCGCGTCGTTGATGTTGAAGTACTCGGCGACGGTCTCCTTGATGTCGGTGAACGGGGTGGGATTGCCCCTGCGCTGGTTGGGCGGCGTGCCGCGGCAGGTGCCCTCCACGTCGATGATGCGGTCGACGTACTCGAGCTTCGCCAGCGCCACCTGCCAGTCTTTGTAGCGACGGCGCCAGCGCGTGCCGGGGTCGACCCAGACCGCGAAGCTCTCGGCCCAGTCCTCGTCGGGGTGTTTCTGGGCATAGTGGAACATGCCGGCGCGGTGCAGGTAGCGGACGTAGTCGCGGCTCCACGGGTTTGGGTTGTAGACGGCACGGTACGGCCTGCGGAAGTCGCCGAAGGTCTGCGTCCAGTCCTTGCGGCGCCACAGCTCGTAGGCGTAGTTCAGCGCGTGGCCGGACTCGTGGCGCAGGTACATCATGACTTCGGCGCGCGAATACTCGAACAGGTGATCGTTGACCAGGCCCCACAGATCGGCGTTTGCCAGGTACCAGGGCACGTTCACGCTGATGGCGCGATCGGTGGTCCAGAAGTCGTCGTCGCCGATGTAGAACTCGGGCACAAAGGTGATGCCGCGCGCGCGCAACTCGCGCTTGACCTCGTCGATGCACTCGGCCAGCACACCCTCCGGCGCGAGCTTCAGATCGCACACGCGACTCGACAAGAGCTTCTGCAGCCCGACCTCGCGCGTGACCGCGCTCTGGGCGCCGTGTTGCCGGACGCCGCGCCGGGCTCGAAGTGCCGGGACCGCCATGGTCCGATAACCTTTACCACGGGCCTTTCGCAGCTTCCGCAAAACTTGGGTGGACCAACGCTCGATTGGCGCGCCGACAAAATGTCTATAATTCCAAGTGGTTGACGGCAATGTTTCCAGTCGTGGGTTGGCTTACGCCGCGAACCTGGGGGACTCCGATGTTATGGTCGGCGCGATGAGTTCCTGGTCGCGGCCGGCCCTGGTGATGGTGGTGTATCTGGGCTTCGCGGCGGCTGGTCTGGTCTGGTCGGGATTGCGGGGCCACGCCAATGTCTGGCGTGCTTTTGACCGCGAGGCTCCCCCGCAGGTGGTGCTGGGGATCCTGGTTGGTTTGATGATGGGGCTCGGCATCGTGTTCCTGTCGCGGCTGGCGGTGCACCGGTTCGAGTGGGCGCGCTCGCTGCACCGGGATTTTCGCGCCCGGCTGGGGCCGCTGCCGGATTCCGAGGTGGTGGTCCTGGCAGCGGCGTCCTCGGTGGGTGAAGAGATCTTCTTCCGCGGGGCGCTGATGCCGGTGGTGGGGCTGGTCATATCGAGCGTGGTGTTCGCGCTGCTGCACGTCGGCCCGAAGCTGCGCTATCTGCCGTGGACGGTGTCGTCGCTGCTGGTGGGGCTCATGTTCGGGCAGCTGTTTCACTGGTCGGGCGACCTCACGGGGCCGACCGTGGCGCACTTCACGGTGAACTTTCTCAACCTGCGCCACATCTCGCAGTACGATTTGCGCTGACATGAAGACATCCCCAGGCGTCGTGGCCGCACTGGCCGCCTTCGGCGTTGGGTGGACGGCGGGCGGCGGTGCCGGCGCCGCGGACGAGTTCTCTGGCGCAGACAAGCTGCGGGCGATCTACTCGGCCGAGTTCCGCTTCACGCAGGACGGGCTGCCGGTGGTGCCAGTCGCGGTGGCCGAGGGGTTGACCTCGGTCACGGTGACCGGGCCGGGCGGGTTGCGGCTTCTGCCCGAGGGTGACGGCGGCCCCGAGATCCGCGCCGACGACAGCTGGCAGGTGACGGTGTCGGCGACGTCGCCGGCCAAGCTGCGCTACTGGAGCGTGGTGTGGCGCGGACGCGCCGGGCGCGGGGCCGAGGCCATCGCCGAGGTCGCAGCCTGGAAGGAACGCGGCGAGAAGGCGCGCACCTTCGAGCAAGGGACATTGTTCGGGGTGGCGGGGCAGGTGCTCGACCGGCGCGAGGTGCTGGTGGGCATCGGGCCGCACCCCACGTTCGAGGCCGCCGAAAAAGACGGCGCGCGCCTGGGACGCAAGGCCAAGCTTGCCGCCGGCGGGGTCCACACCGAACTTGCCGATCGACCGCACGGGCTGCTCGAGGCGGTCGGCGGCAAGAGCGGCGCGCGGGTGAAGAACGAGGGCGTGCTGTGGTTTGCCGCGCTGGCGGATGCGCCCTTGAAGGTGGACTGGCGGGGCCGGCCGGGCGCGGGCGTCGCGGTGGCCCCGGGCACTGGCGCGACGATGGCGGGGTCGGGCACCTACCACGGGCGCATTTACGTGACCATCGACAGGCGGGGCGGCCTGGCCGTGGTCAATGCGCTGCCCGAGGATCGCTTGCTGGCGGGGCTGGTGCCGGCCGAGACTTTTCCCTCGGCGCCGGACGAGGCGCTGAAGGCGCAGTCCATCGCCGCGCGCGGCGAGCTACTGGCGAAGATCGGCACGCGGCATCTGGGCGATCCGTACCGGCTGTGCTCGCAGACCCACTGCCAGGTGTATTCGGGCGCAGGCCGCGAGACCCCGCGGACCACGGCGGCGGTGATCGCCACGCGGGGCGAGGTGCTGTTCTCTGCCGACGGCACGGATCTGGTCGACACCGTGTACTCGGCGAACTGCGGTGGTCACTCCGAGCATTCCGAGAACGTCTGGCCCGACCTCGGCGTCATGGCCGAGCTGCGCGGGCGTTTCGATGGACCCGATGCCGCCGCCGGCCCCTTCGCGTCGGGGGTGGCCGGCGACGGCGTTGCACGGTTCATCGATGCACCACCGGCAGGCGCGTGGTGCGGGCGTTCCAAGCAGGGCGCCGGCGACCGTTTCCGCTGGACCGTCACGCGATCGGCAGCCGAGCTCGGCAAGCTGCTGGCACCGCTGGGCGTGGGGGAGGTCAAGGGCATCGAGGTGCTCGAACGCGGCGTCTCGGGCCGCGCGCGCGCGGTGCGCATCGATGGCAGCGCCAAAAGCGAGACGGTCCGCGGCGAGCTACGCATCCGGCAGACCTTCGGTGGTCTGCGCAGCTCGCTGTTCGTGGTCGAGGTCGCCGACGGCGCGGCGAAGTTTCGCGGCGCTGGCTTCGGCCACGGCGTCGGCCTGTGCCAGACCGGCAGCATCGGCATGGCCGAGGCCGGCAAGAGCTACCGCGAGATCCTGCAGCACTACTACCGTGGCAGCGTGCTGCGCAAACTCTGGTGACGGCGCCTTGCAGAACCTCGTGAGTCCGACTTCGGCCGGGTCTACCTGCGCACGAGCCCCGCTGCGCGCCAGCCCGCGTTTTGCGGCATCAGAATCAGCACGAAGGTATCGCCGCCGGCGTGGGTGACCGCGAACAGGGCTCGCGGATCGTCCAGGCCGGGCGGCAAGCCGCCCAGGACGCCGCGCGCACCGGCCGGTGAGTACACCTGCAACGCGCGCGCTGTTCGCTTGCCGGGGGTTTCGTCGATCAGGCTCTTGAGCATCCCCTGTAGTTCAGTCGCGCTCTTGGCCGCCACGCCCGCCGACGAGTGGAACGGGAACGCGGCAAGTTTGGTCATGGCGGCGACATCGCCGCGCGCGTAGGCGTCGAACCAGTGCTCGGCCAGCGAACGGGCCGCGGGATCGTCAGGATCGGAGGGCATCGCGGCGGCCTGCTTGCGGGCGCTCTGTGCAGGTGCCGCGCCGCCCGCGGCCTCATCGAGCTCGCGCATCTTGGCCCGATGCTTGGGATCGTCGAACTCGCGGGTCAGGCGCTTGGGTCCCGGCGCGCGCGGCGGGCCCAGGAAGGCCGGCTCGGTCGGGCGCGGCGCGACCGGGGTCTGGTTGGCGGTTTCGCCGCCACTCTGGTCGGCCCCAGGCGCCGCGTTTTCGAGGATGAAATAGTCGACGCCCGAGGTGGCGCACTGGCGCTCGTCGCGGTGGAACGACCAGTGGATGTAGATCTTGCCGTTCTTCGAACGGATCTCGCGCGGCGGATCGGGGTAGGGGCCGGCGCTCCACGCCACGTCGACCGCGGCCACGTCGAACGGCGTGTAGCCCGACACGCGGATGACCTTCACGTTGTCGATGGTGCCGTCACCCTTCAAAACAATTTCCAGCTTCGACATCAGATTTGGATCGTTGTACGGGCTCGACCCCGACTTGCTCTCAAGATCCTCAAGGAAGCCGAAGCCCCACAGCTTGTGGATGTTCCGGTGCATGCGCGCGATGAACGCGGCGAACGGCGCCGCGCGCGTGTTGAGCGCGGTCTGGTTGCCGGGCTGCACCTCGGGGATGAAATTTTCCAGCGCCGACTGCACGCGGCCAAGCCGTCCCGAGAACCGACCCGGGCGCTTTGACTTCTCTTTCTCGGCCAGCCGTCGCGCCGCATCGGCGTCGGCGCCGAACAGGTAGTCCAGCTCCTGGCCGGTCAGCCGCAGACGAACCTTGTCGGCCTGGCCCGGTTGAGCGGGCAGGGCGCGCACCGCCTGCAGGCCGTCCATCGGCAGCTCGCGCGCGCGGTCGGGATCGCGCGGCAGTGACGGCGTCGCGGTCTCGGGCGTTATCTCGTGCATGCGCGGTGGCGTTTCGCGCATCGCCAGTAGCGACTTCCGGCTCGGCTGCGGCTGCGGCTCGGCCTTCTGTAGCTCGGGGTTCTCGTGGGGCGTGACCTCGGGAGCGCGCCGGCCCAGCTTCGATTTCTGGTCTTCCAGCTCGGCTATCTTTTGCTTGTCGTCGCCTGTCTGTTCGTCCTTTCGGTCCGATGGCGACGAGCCCTTGTCGCCCTTCTGCTCGCGCTCGAGGTTGGTGTCGGTGGCGCGGGTTTCCTTGTCGGCGCGGTTGTTCTTCTGAGCCAGGAACTTGGCCTCGGGCGGCGGCTCGACCTCCTTGCCCATGTCGAGGTCGACCACCTTCTCGTGCAGCTTGTCGGATGGCCGGGGCTTCGGCTCCGGTGGCTGCTCGTCGGGGATCTTGGGCAGCTGGTCGGGCGGCGGTACCTCGATCTCGGGCTGCGCCACGGGCTTGGGCTGCGCCAACGCCCGCGCCTCCTGCTTTTTCTTTTCGGCCTCGGTCGGGGGTTTCTCGGCTGGCAGTTGCTCGATCGGTGGCAGATCGTCGGGCAGCTGCGACGGGCTGACCTCCTCGAACGTCATCTCGACATCGCGCTCGGCGGCGTCGCGCCCGGCCAGGATGGTGGTCATCACGCCGAGCGGGAATAGGACACCGAAGTGCAGCAGAAGCGAGACGAGCGTGCCGCGGCCAAGATGGCCGCGCATGCGCATCTGCCGCTCCGGTTCCATGGGCTGGCAAGCCTACCGGATGTTCGGGGCCGAGGCACCTCGCTGTTGTGCGAGGTGGGTGGGGTACAGAGGTGGGTGGGGTACTTGATCTCCACATATCAAGTGCGTAGCCTGGTCTGCATGCCAACCTCATTCACTCTCGATCCGGAGATCCAGCGGAAGGCCATGGCCAAGGCTGCGGAGGACGGGTTGTCGTCGCTCTCGTCTGCTATCCGATTGCTCCTGGCCGGCTACGTTTCAGGCCGCATAAGCATCGCAGCGATCCCCGCGCTTGACGCCGTGACGGTCGAGAAAGTCGAAGAGATCCCCATGAATACGCGCCGGAAGAAGCTCGCGGGTCGCATCTTCGCCGCTGCCCGCAAGCATGGCTAGGCTGCTCTTTCCGCGCAGCCTTGCCCGACGCGAATTCGGACGGGACTTGGCGGCTCGCGACGAGATTGTCGGCGCATGGAGGAAGAGCGTTTTCGATGAGCTTCCGGCCAAAGGCGTCGCTGGCTGTCGGTTGCTCAAGGCCTACGTGACCAGCGCTCGTGGCCCGCAGCGAACCCTCTTCCTCTTGCAAGCCGCATCGGGCGACACCGTGTTCCTGATGCATCGGCCGAAGGGCGATCCGATCGGCGACAACATGTCCTACGGGAACCCCGCCTTCGGCAAGGCGGTCGACACGGCGATGTCGCAAGCGTTGCGCGATATCGTGGCGGGTGAATTCGACGTGGAGATGCGCGAGAAGACCGGCACGCCATCGTGAAGTCCACCGCGACCACTTTGCCGCTTGCTCAGTGCAGCTTGCGGTAGACGCCGATGACCAGGCCAAGCAGTTGCACGCTCTTGAACTCGCGCTTGCGCACAAAGATCGGCTCCATGGCGGCGTTGGCGGGCTGGAAGCGGATGGTGTCGCCCTCGGGGTAGTAGCGCTTGACCGTCGCTTCGTCACCGATCATGGCGACCACCGTTTCACCCGAGTTGGCCTGCAACTGCTTGCGGACGAACACGTAGTCGCCGTCGTGGATGCCGTCCTCGATCATCGAATCGCCCTTCACACGCAGGGCGAACACCTCGCGGTTCTGGCCGATGAAGAAGCGATCGACCAGCACGCGATCCTCGTAGCTACGCTCGGCCAGCAGGGGCTGTCCGGCGGCCACGCGGCCAAGTATGGGGACCTCGACCAGATCGTCGTCAGCGGGGACGGGCGCGGGCGTCTTGGCGCCGATGGGCTTGAGCGCGCGGGACTTCATGTCCTCGCGCTGCAGGTAGCCCTTCTTCTCGAGGGCGCGGAGGTGATCGTTCACACCGTTGGTCGAGCGGATGCCGAAGTGGGTGCCGATCTCGCGCAGGGTCGGCGGATAGCCGTGCTGGGCGATTGACGAGGTGATGAAATCGAGGATCTCACGCTGCTTGTCCGTGAGCTCGTCACGTTCATCTTCGTCGCGTACCAGAGTGAGCCGCCCCATGTTGACCTCCAGTTGAAAAATGGTACTGAACGCCCGTATGGTACGGAACATCTGTATGGTGTCAAGTTTTCTGGCGAAACCAAATGCCAATTTGGCGTGAAGACGGGCGCTACGGGCTCAGAGCTGTCACAATGGCAGCCGTGAGATTCCAACTGTCAGAAGGGCACGCATCGAGCGGTCATGAATTCAGTCACTTGCGGGGATCCTGATGGCTGGCACCGCGCTTGATGGAGGAGGGCATATGGAAGGGCACATGGAAGCTGTCTCCGAGGTCCCGGCGCCCGTCATCGGGAAGGGGCCGATCGTGCTGGTGGTCGACGACGAGCCGGGCATCGTCGATTCGCTGCAAAAGGTGTTCGAGCGCGAGTCATTGCGGGTGATGACCGCGGCCGGAGGTGGCGAGGCGCTGGAGATCTTGCGCAAGGAAGCGGTGTCGGTGCTGCTGACTGACCTGGTGATGCCGGGCATGTCGGGGCTGGACCTGTTGAAGGCCAGCCGCAGCGTCTCGCCTGAAACCGAGACCATTCTGATGACCGCGTACGGCACGGTCGAGAACGCGGTCGAGGCGATGAAGGAGGGGGCCTACGATTTCGTGACCAAGCCGCTCAAGCGCGCCCATGTGGTGCGCGCGGTTCGCAAGGCGATGGAGAAGCGGGCGCTTGTGCAGGAGAACCGCTCGCTGCGGGCGCAGCTGGCGGCGCACCGGCAGAAGACGTTGATCGGCCAGTCGTTGCCGTGGCGGCGCACCATGGAGACCGTGCGGCAGGCGGCGCCGTCGATGGCCACCGTGCTGTTGCTGGGCGAGTCGGGTACCGGCAAGGAACTACTGGCGCGCGCGATCCACGACCTGTCACCGCGGGCGACGGGACCGTTCGTGCCGGTCAACTGCGCGGCGTTGCCCGAGTCCATCCTCGAGGCCGAGCTGTTCGGATACGAGCGCGGGGCGTTCACCGGCGCGGTGCAGCGGCACGACGGGCGCTTCCTGCAGGCTGACAAGGGCACGCTGTTTCTCGACGAGATCGGTGAGATCCCGACTCACGTGCAGGTCAAACTCTTGCGCGTCTTGCAGGAGGGCGAGGTCGAGCGGCTGGGGGGGCGGACCACCAAGGTGGACCTGCGCCTGGTCGCCGCGACCAACCAGGACCTGCGGTTGGCGGTCAAGGAGGGGCGCTTCCGCGAGGATCTGTACTACCGGCTCAATGTCATTGCGTTGCGGGTGCCGCCGCTGCGCGAGCGTCGCGACGACATCCTGTTGCTGGCGGAGCACTTCTTGCGGCTTTACGGCGAGCGCAACGGGCGCATGCTGTCGGGGCTGTCGCGGGCCGCGGCCGACGCGCTGACCCGCTACGAGTGGCCGGGCAACGTGCGCGAGCTGGAGAACTCGATCGAGCGCGCGGTGGTGCTGTGCCGAGGCACCGGCGTCGACTTCGAGGATCTGCCGGTCGATGTCCGTTCAGGCACCGGCGGCGACACCGACGGGCGCAGCATCACCTTCGCGGTCGGCACGCCGCTGGGTGAGATCGAACGCCGGATCATTCACGCCACCTTGGCTCACGTCGGCGGTGACAAGCGCCTGTGCGCCCAGTTGCTGGGCATCGCCACGCGCACGATCTACCGCCGGCTCGAGGAAGAGCGTGGCGGCGAAACCGACGGCGTGGGCGCCGACCCACCCGACGGCATCGACCCTGGCCCGGCGGTCGAGTAGCCCGGCCCGCGAACCAGGGGCACGAATGGCGTTCGGCCCTTGCCATTTTGGCAAGACGCCATGCTCGCGGTGCGCCGTAAGTAGCTGAAACAACGTTGGTTTGTTGGCGCCGCAGGTGGCCCCGTGGTTGCTGATGCACGGCCCTGAGCTGTGGAATCTCTACTGCGAAAGTACTTGTGGCTGATCGACCTCCTGGTCTTGGGGACGTGTGCGGTGTTTCTGGCGCGGGCGGCGGCCAGTGCGGTCGAGACCAGGCTACCGCAGACGCCGGGGGGGGTGGCGGCGCGATCGACCAAGGCCGCCCCGGCGCCGGTCTACACGAAGCAGATCGACCCCATCCTCGACCGCAACATCTTCTGCTCGGGCTGCCCGCCGATCCGGCAGAAGCCGGACGACGACAAGGACAAGATCGTCGACACACCGCCGCAGAAGACCGGCCTGCCGCTGGCGCTGCTGGCGATCATGTACGCGCCGCCGCCGCATGGCTTCAAGTGGTCGGTGGCGATCATCCGGGACACCGAGAACAAGAGCGTGGGCGCCTTCGCGGTCGGTGGCCACGTACACAGCGCCAAGGTCATCGAGATCCTCGAGACGCGTGTGTACATCGACAACGACGGCAAGACCGAGTTCATGGATCTGTTCGAGCCGCCGGCATCGCCGAACGCCGCCACGACGTCGGTGGTGGCGCAGGTGGCGCCGGCGCCGGGCACCGACGCGCTGACGATCGAGATGGAACGCGGCATCAAGCTCATCAAGGAGAACCAGTACGAGATCCAGCGCCAGACGCTGGAGTCGGTGCTGGGCAACATGAACTTGTTGTCGCGCTCGGCCCGCATCGTGCCGGAGATCCGCGACGGCAAGGCTGCTGGCTTCCGCCTGTACAGCGTGCGCCCCGACGGGCCGTTCGCCAAGATCGGCATGCAGAACGGCGACGTCATCTCGGCGATCAACGGACTTGAAATCACGAGCCCTGAAAAGGCGCTCGAGGTTTACAGCAAGCTCAAATCGGCCAGCCACCTGTCGGTGGGGCTCGAACGCAATGGCCAACGAATAACCAAGGACTACACCATCCGATGAGAAACGTATTCTCGCTGTTCAGTGTTGCGTACTTGACGGTGGCGATGGCCATCGGCCCGCGCGCCCAGGCCCAGCCGTTGGCGCCCAAGCCAGCGGCCGGCGCGGAGGCCGGCACTGACTCAACCGGGGGCAAAGCGGTCACCGACGCGGTCAAGCGCGCCACCCGGGTGCTGAACCAGGCGTCGTTCCGCAAGAAGGCGGCGCCCGAGGATGTCAGGCCACCCGCGCCCGCGGCGCCAGTCAAGCCGGCGGCAGTCAGGCCCGCGGTACCCGTGAAGGCGTCCAACGTCAGGCCGCCGCCGGGGCGAGCGCCAGGAGCGGCGGCGATGGGGGGCGGTGCGCCGGGCTCGGCCGCGGGCGCCGTGATCGGAACGACACCGCCTGGTGCCTCGAACGCTGCGGTGGTCGAGCTGCCGGGCGAGAAGTTGTTCAACTCGTGCATGAAGATGCCGTCAGGCAAGCGGGTGGTGAAGCTGAACCTGAAGCCCGACACCGAGATAGGCGATCTCATCAACTGGATCTCGACCATCACCTGCGCGCAGTTCCTGGTGCCAGGCGGTGTGTCGGTGGCGGGCAAGAAGGTCACCATCATCGCGCCCCAGCTCATCACGCCCGAGGAGGCCTACCGCCTGTTCCTGGCAGCGCTTGAGTCGACCGCGCTGACCATCGAGCCGATCGGCAAGTTCATGCGCATCGTCGACACCAACCGTGCGCGCTACACCAACCTGCCGTTCTACCGGGCTGACGAGAAGGCGCCGACCGACAAGAGCTACATCACGCGCATGGTGCGGCTGCAGTACCTGGACCCGACCGAGGTGACCACCAACGTTCTCAATCGCATCAAGGGCGAGTCCGGGGACATCGTCACGGTGGCGCCCAACGGCCTCATCATCACGGATCAGGCGGTGGTGATCGAACGCTTGATCGAGGTACTCAAGGAGATCGACGTGGCGCCTCTGGCCACCGACAAGATCTGGATGGTGCGGGTCACGAACACCTCGGCGACCGAGATGGCCGGCCGCCTGGCCGAGATCTTCCAGATTCAGCAGATAGGGACCGGCGGCCGGCGCGGGCCGGGCGGGCAGCCGATGGCTGCGCCACCGCTAGCGCCTGCGGCAGCGGCAGCGAAGCTCCTCAAGCCACCGGGTCAAGATCTGATGTCGCAGATGACGATCTCGAAGCTGATTCCCGACGAGCGGTCGAATCACCTGATCGTCATCGCCAACGAGCGCGCCTACGACTGGCTGGTGACCATGATCAAGCGGCTGGACCAGCCCATCGAGGGTGGTGGCGACGGGCGCGTGCATGTCTACTACTGTGAGAACGCGAACTGCGACGAGCTGGCCGCCACGCTGTCGGCGGTCGCGGGTATCTCGGTGGTGGGTGGCGGCAGTTCAGCATCGCGGCGCGCGCGTACCGGAGGCGCGGGACAGCCGCCGCCACCGGCGCCCATCGCGGCGCCGAACGCAGGGGGCCAGGGGCAGCAAGGGCAGGTGCAGCTGTTCGAAGGCGAGGTGCGGGTCACCTTCGATGGGCCGACCAACGCCCTGCTGGTGGTCTCGTCACTGAAGGACTTCCAGGCGCTGCGCAAGGTGATCGAGCGGCTGGACGCGCCCAGGAAACAGGTGTTCGTCGAGGCTCTCATTCTCGAGGTGTTGCTCGACAAGACGCGGAAAGTTGGCACCGGTTACCACGCCGGCTTGCCGGTCAGTGTGGGCGGCAAGGACAGCATCTTCCTGGGCGGCTTCGATGCCAAGCGGACCTTGAACCCGTCGGCGCTGGTCGCAGACCCGGGGCTCGCGGGATTGGCGGGCGCGCTGTTCGGGCCCGCGGTCGACGCGACCAAGACGCGCATCTTCGGCGTCAATGCCGAGATCCCGTCATTCGGTGCGTTCCTGTACTTCCTGCAGGAGAACAACGACGTCAACGTGCTGTCGAGCCCGCATCTTCTGATCACCAACAACCAGGAGGGCGAGATCTCGGTCGGCGAGAACCTGCCGTTCCCGGGCAGTTTTCTCGGTGGCGGTCTGGGCGGCCTGGGCGGCCTGGCCGGTGGCGGTGTGGGCGGTGGCCTGGGCGGCTTCGGTACGTCGGTGCAACGGCAGGACGTGGCGCTGAAGATGAAGCTGATTCCCAGCGTGAACGAGCACAACATGATCCGGCTGGACGTGGACCAGGAGGTCTCGGACGTATCGTCGCCGAATTTCAACGGCCTCGGCCCGGCGACCTCGAAGCGCACCGCCAAGACCCAGGTGTTCTGCCGCGATCAACAGACCGTGGTCATCGGTGGCCTGATGACCGATCGGGCATCCGAGGTGGTGAAGAAGGTCCCCATCCTGGGCGACATCCCCATCCTGGGCTTCTTCTTCAGGAACACCGAGAAGACCATCAAGAAGTCGAACATCATCATCGCGCTCACGCCCTACGTGATTTCCGACATGGCCGATCTGCGCCGTGTCGCCGACAAAAAAATGCGCGAGCGGCGCGAGTTCCTCGATCGCTTCAGCAGCATCGAGGACAACGCCAACCTGGAGGCCACCATCGACTACCGCCGCAAGCGCGGCATGCTGGAGGAGATCAACCGCAGCGCCGTAGAGATAGAGGACGAGGAGGCCGAACTGCAGCAGATTCGCGAGCGCGACGCGCAGGAGCAGTCGACTCCGATCGAGCCACCCAAGCGAGTCAAATCCGGATCGAAGCCGGCCGCACAGGCGATGCCGGCCGAGCCGCCGCCCGCGGTGGCGGTGAAGTCGCCGCCCAATTGAGGCAACTGTCACGTGGCTGAGAAACTGATAGGCCAAATACTGCTGGGCAGCGCGGGGCTGACACCCGAAGCGCTGGAGCTAGGTCTTGCCGCTCAGGTCCAGGAGGGCGGCCGCCTGGGCGATCTGCTTATCCGGGCGCGCTCGGTGACCGAGGAGGACGTGCTGCGGGCACTGGGGGTGCAGCTGGGTATTGGCTTTTCAGCCGATCTGACTCCCGCGGATCTCGACGCCGATCTGTGCGCGCGCGTGCCGATCGGGTTCGCCAAGCAGCACCGCCTTCTGCCCATCAAGCGCGAGGGCCTGGGGGTTCTGGTCGCCACCGCGGATCCCCTGGATCTAGGTGGACTCGACGATCTGCGGACCCAGCTGGGTGCCGACGTGTTTCCGGTGCTGGTGCCGGGCGGCAAGATCCTCGACGCCATCAACCACGTGTTCGGACAGAAGCAAGAGAAGGGCGGCGATCTCGGCGACCGGGACGACGACGAGATGGCGGGTGAGGCTGAGGAGCTAGTCGACATCCTGGATGTCAACGACGAGGCGCCGATTATCCGGTGGGTCAACTCGCTGATGTTCTCGGCGGTCAAGGAGCGCGCCAGCGACATCCACATCGAGCCGGGCGAAAAGGAACTCATCATCCGCTACCGCATCGACGGTGTGCTGTACGAGAAGCGGCGGGCGGCGCGGCCATTCATTCCGTCGATCATCTCGCGCGTGAAGATCATGGCCGGGCTCAACATCGCGGAGAAGCGCTTGCCCCAGGACGGGCGCATCCGCCGCAAGATCGCCGGCAAGGACATCGACATGCGCGTCGCCACCGCCCCGACGGTCAAGGGCGGCGAGCGCATCACCATCCGGTTGCTCGATCGCGAGAACATCCTGCACGATCTGGCCGACATCGGCTTCGGCGACGATCACCTGCGGGCGATGGACGATCTCATCCACCGCCCGCACGGCATCCTGTTGGTCACGGGACCCACCGGGTCGGGCAAGACCACCACGCTTTACGCGGCTCTGTCGCGGATCAATTCGCCTGATCTGAACATCCTGACCATCGAGGATCCGGTCGAGTACCAGCTCGACGGCATCTCGCAGGTCGCGGTGAACGACAAGATCGAATTGTCGTTTGCCACCGGACTGCGATCGTTCCTGCGCCATGACCCCGATGTCATCATGGTCGGCGAGATCCGCGACCTCGCGACCGCCGAGATCGCCATCCAGGCGTCGCTGACCGGCCACCTGGTGCTGTCGACCATCCACACCAACGACGCTGCTGGCGCCATCACCCGTCTGGTCGAACTGGGTGTGCAGCCGTTCTTGGTGGCCACGTCATTGATGGGCTTGCTGGCGCAGCGCTTGGTCCGGCGGGTGTGCCCGGAATGCCGTGAGGCCTACCGCCCGACCGAGGCCGATCTGAGCAGCATCAGCATCGACCCGGCGGCATTTTTCGCCGGCCAGGCGCGCCGGGTGAGGTTCAAGGGTGAGGGCACGCCGCCGCCGCCCGGCATGCTGTACCGTGCGCGCGAGGGCGGCTGCAAGGTGTGCCTGACGGCGGGCTACAAGGGTCGCACGGCGATCTATGAACTGCTGATGATCGACGACACCATCCGGCAACTCGCCAACAAGAACACCGACGGCCCGACCATCAAGCGGGCGGCGACGGCGGCGGGCATGCGGACGTTGCGCGAGGACGGCGCGCAGAAGGTGCTGGCCGGGATGACCACGGCGGCCGAGGTCTTGATGATCACCTCCGAGGATGAGTAGGGCCGCCCAGCATGCCGCTTTACGCCTGGAAAGGACTCGACGGGGGCGGCAAGGCCATCACGGGGACGCGCGACGCCGACGGGCCCAAGACGCTGCGGCAGACGTTGCGCCGAGAATCGGTGTTCCTGACCGAGGCGCGCGAGGTGCTGGGCGGGCAGCGATCGGCGCAGACCGTGGCCGGCGGTGTGGCGGGCGGCAAGGGGCTGAAGAAGCAGATCGATTTCGCGCGCCTGTTCGAGCGCGTGCGGCCGCAAGAGGTCGCCATCTTCACCCGGCAACTTGCCACATTGCTCAAGGCCGGGATCCCGCTGGCGGACGGTCTGGGGGCGCTGGCCGAGCAGATCGACAACAAGCGGTTCCAGATGATCCTGGCGGGCGTGCGGCAGAAGGTGAACGAAGGCGGCGCGCTGGCCGATGCGCTCACCGAGCATCCCAAGATCTTCGTCGAACTCTATACCAACATGGTCCGATCGGGCGAGGCGGCCGGCAATCTGGACTCGGTGCTCGACCGGCTGGCCGACTTCCTGGACGCGCAGCACGCTTTGCGCACCAAGGTTTCGGGCGCGATGACCTACCCGATCCTCATGATGATCATCGGCTCGCTGGTCATGGGCGTGCTGATGGTTGCCGTGGTGCCGCCGATCGCAAGCATCTTCGAGGATTCGGGGCGGGCATTGCCCATCAACACGCAGGTTCTGATCGCGGTCTCGGGCGTGGTCGGCAAATACTGGTGGGTGGTGTTGCCCATCCTGGTGCTGGGTGCGCTGCTGATCAGGTACTGGATGAACACGCCACGGGGCAAGGCGCGCATGGATCGCTTGAAGCTGCGCTTGTGGCTGCTGGGGCCGCTGGTGCGCTACATCGCGGTGGCGCGGTTCGCGCGGACGCTTGCGACCATGCTGGCGTCCGGGGTGCCCTTGCTGACCGCGCTTGAGATCGTCAAGAAGGTGCTCGACAACAGCGTGCTCGAAAAAGTGGTCGAGGAAGCGCGCGACGCCATCCGGGAGGGCGAATCGATCGCAGTGACGCTGAAGAAGTCGGGCCATTTTCCCGCGATGATGTGCCACATGGTCGCGGTCGGCGAGCGTTCGGGGCAACTGGAGACCATGCTTGAGAACGTCGCTAGCGCCTACGAGCGCGATGTGCACGCCAAGGTGGCGCGGCTGACCACGCTTCTGGCACCGCTGATGATCGTGGTCATGGCAGTGGGCGTCGGGTTCATCGTCATGTCCATCATCACCCCCATTCTGGATCTGCAGCAGATAGCTGAGTAGCGCCAACAGAGGAGAAGGACCATGGTCGCAGCAGAGAATCCGCTCAAGGAAACCACGCCGCGAAGGGAATCGCGGGACGCGCAGGCAGGCATGACCATCCTGGAAGTGATGATCGTGCTCGCCATCATCGGACTCATCGCCGGCACCGTCGGCGCCAGCGTGTTCGGGGCGCTGCAGCGCGGGCGGGTCAAGACCGCGAAGATCGCGGTCACCGAGATCGCCAATGCCTCGCAGCAGTACATGATGGACAACAACAACAGTTGCCCCGCCAACGTCGATGATCTGATCGCCAAGGGCTTCCTGAAGAAGAAGGCGTACAAGGATCCCTGGGCCAAGGACTTCGTGTTCAAGTGTCCCGGCCAGGGTGATCCCGACGGCGTCGATGTGATGTCGACCGGGCCGGACAAGTCCGAGGGCACCGCCGACGACATCAAATCCTGGGAGCAGTGAAGCGCGCGTGTTCACAACCGGCGAAGACTCGCGACCGGGTCGCGGGTTTCACGCTGTTCGAGGTGCTGGTCGTGCTGGCGCTCATCGGACTGGTCATCGGTGCGGTGTCGCGCGGCATCCGGGCGCTGGCCAAGACCGATCTGCGCCAGGGCGCGACCAAGGTCGCGGGGGCCATGCGCTATCTGTTCGACCGCGCGTCCACCACGGGCAAGGTGCACCGCCTGGTGCTGGACTTCGACGGGGGCAAGGTGTGGGCCGAGGTATCGGACGATCGCTACCTGATGGCGCACGAGCGCGAGACCGACGAGACCCGGCGCAAGGAGGCCGAAGCGATCGCCAAGGAGACCGAGGAATCCGCGGTCGAGCAAGAGGCAGAGGAATCCATGTCGGAGGGCTCGGCGGGCAGCGCGTCGCGTGGTGGGCGTGTCAACGCCAGTGCGTATCAGCCCAAGGAGTTCCGCCCCAAGCGCGCCAAGTTCGAAGGGTTCAAGGAAATGGCGCTCAAACCCATCAAGCTACCCGCCAAGGTCAAGCTGGCCAGTTTGTTCACGCCGCGGCTGGCCGCGCCGATTTCCGAGGGCAAGGGCTACATCTATTTCTTTCCGCTGGGCCAGGCCGAGGCGGCGATGGTCCATCTGTCGGATCCCAAGAGCGAGTCGTTCTACACGCTGACGGTGCATCCGTTGACCGGGCGCGTGCAGATCTTCAGCGAGTACATCGAGCCGCCGGTCGAAGAGCAGTTCGACGACGAGGGCGCACGGATCGAGCGATGAGGCGTGCCACGGACCCGGGGTTCTCGCTGCTCGAGGTGATGGTGTCGATCGCCATTCTCGGCATCGCGCTGGTCACGCTGATCGGCATCACGACCAACAACATGCGCACCACGCTGCATGCCAAGCAGATCACGGCGGCCACGTTTCTGGCCCGCACACGCATGGCGGACATCGAGGATCAGTTGCTGGAAGAGGGCTTCACCGATCTCAATCAGGACGAGGATGGCGACTTTTCGGATCAGGGCCGCAAAGAGTTTCGCTGGACGTCGCTCATCGAGAAGGTCGAGTTGCCCACCGACATGGTCCAGAAGGCGCAGCAGGCGACCGGCGATCAGATGCAGGAGGCGCAGACAGCCGGGTCGAGCAATCCCATGGCGGCGATGTCCGGCCTGCTGGGCGGCTTCATGGGCGCCCTCATCGAGCCCATCAGGATCGGCCTGGAGAACTCGGTGCGTCGGGTGACCGTGACGGTGTTCTGGAATGAGGTCGGCAAGCAGGAGCAATCCTTCGAGATCGTCACGTACCTGACCGACCCGTCCAAGCTGGACATGGCAATGGGCGGCGTGCCGGGTGGCGCCAACGCGGCGGCGCCGGGTGGTCAGCCGGGAACTCCCGGGGCTGCGGGCGCGCGGCCGGGCGCGGGTACGCCAGGGGCTGCTGGCGGCGGGGCCAATCCGGCGTCGACGCCACGCCTGAAGCTGGGAGGGAAGCCATGACGCCGCGGCGCGCGCGCATCGCAACCGCCGGCTTCACCGTCCTCGAGGTGGCGCTGGCGCTTGCCCTCATGGCGTTCATCACCTCGACGATGCTGGGGGTGGTGTCGCAGACGACCAAGACCAAGCGCGCGATGGAGGCGGTGCAGGACCGCACCCACGCCGCGCGGGTGACGTTGATGCGACTGACGCGCGAGATCGAGATGGCCTTCCTGTCTGACTCCGAGAGCATGGGCATCAGCGACCGGCGCACCATGTTCATCGCGACCGCGCACACGGATACCGACGAGCTGCTCTTCTCCTGGTTCGGCCACCAGCGCCTGCGTTTCGACGGCGCCGAGGGCGACACCGCCATCGTGCAGTACATGGTCGAGCCCGATCCCGACGATCGCTCGCGACAGAATCTCATGCGCCGCGAGACCCGGCGGCTGGAGGCAAAGGACATCCGCACAATCCCGGGCGAATCGTACGTGTTGTGTCCGGGCGTGGAGCGCCTGAAGTTCAGCTTCTACGACTACAAGAAGAAGGAGTGGCGCGAGGAGTGGAACACCATGGGCGCCGCCGGCCAGCAATACCTGCCCACCCACGTGCGCATCGCGCTCACCATCATCGATGAGAAGGGCCAGCCGGTGACCTACACGAGCTCCGCCCGCATCCAGATGACCGAACGGGTCGCCTACCGGCCGGTGAAGGTATGAACCGTCTTGGGTCGCTGTTGCGGCAGCGTCACCAGGCGCGCCACGGCCGAGACCGGCAATCGGGCGTTGCGCTGCTGGTGACCATCTCGTCGCTGGCGATGCTGATAGCCCTGGTGGCCGAGTTCAGCTACGACACCAGCATCCACCTGGCGCAGGCGGTGAACGCGCGCGACGAGGTGCGGGCTCACTACCTGGCACGCGCGTCCATCAACGTGGCGCGGCTGCTGGTCAAGATCCAGCAGCGCTTCGTCGAGCCGATCATGAGTCAGGCGCAGAACCTGCTCAGCTCGTCGACTGGCGGTGGCCTGGCGATGTCGCTGCGGGTGACCGACTACGCCGGGCCGCTGATGGGTTTCTTCGGTGGCTCGAAGGAAGAGGTGCAGGCGCTGGGCAGCCTCATCGGCCTCGACACCAGCGCGGCCAAGGGCCTGGGGCTCAAGGGCGGCATCATGGACGCGGAAATCAGCGCCGAAGACGGCAAGATCGATCTCAACTGCGGCAGTGGCCAGGCGGCCAACCGCGCGCGCCAGATCACGGTCTTTCGCCTGCTCACCGCGCTGGTGTACTCGCCGCGCTACAACCGCCTGTTCCAGGAGGCCAACGCGGATGGGCAGTTCATCGAGCGCGCGGATCTGGCGCGGGGGCTGATCGACTGGGCCGATGGCGACGTGCAGATGTTCAACCTGGACGCCAACTCGGGCGGCGCCGAGGACTACCGCTACGACGCGCGCAAGGATCCGTACCGCGCGCACGACAACAGCTACGACACCATCGAGGAGATAAGCCAGGTGCGCGGCATGGACGCCAACTTTCTGGAGGCGTTCCAGTCGTACTTCACCGTGTACGCGACCGATCCGCAACAGAACTGTCGGGTCAACCTGGCCACGGTCAAGGGCGACTGCACGCCGCTGCTGGTGGGTTTGATAAGGGCGGCGGCCATGCCCGATGCCAACAAGCCGCCCGCTGATCCGACCATCCTCGACGACAACCGGGTCTACCCGCTCGCCAGCATTCTGTGCGAGCGCGGGACTGCGGTTGGCTTCGACAGCCTCAACACCATCGTCGCCGTGCTGTCGAATCCGCAGGCGTCGATCTCGCGTGAGGATCCGCGCTACGAGCTGATGCAGAGCATGCGCGGCATCGCCATCACGGTCGCTGAATTGCAGCGGGTGGCCTACGTCGGCCCGCCGCGCGTGTACCGCATCGTCGCCACCGGCGAGTCGGGCAAGGTGAAGAAGAAGATCACCGCGATCCTGGACACCGGCCGGCACCTCGACAACCCGGTGACCAACAACCCGCAGTCGGAACGCGCATCGGGCGTGCTGCAGTACTGGCGAGAAGAGTAGGAGTTATGGCCCACATCATCACGGGAATCGATATGGGAAGCTGGTCAGCGAAGTTCGTGCTGATCGAGGCCGGCTTCCGTCAACAAAAGGTGGTGTCCACCCTCGAGGAGCGCGTGCCTGACGGGGATGCGCCGCTGGTCGATCGGCAGGCCGACGCGCTGGCGGCGGGAATGGCGCGCCTGGGCCGTGAGGCCACCGCGTTCATGGCCATGCCGGGCGACGCGCTGGCGATCCGGCTCCTGGATCTGCCGTTCGCCGACGTGCGCAAGATCGAGCAAGTCATCGGCTACGAGCTGGAAGGCCAGATCGTCCATGCCCTGTCCGATGTGGTCTACGATCAGGCTCAGGTCAGGTCCGTCGGACCGGGCTCGACCGTGCTGGCGGCGGCTGCGCGCAACGAGGACATGGCGGCCTTTCTGGAGGCGGCACGGCTGCAGGGCGTGGAACCGCGTTCGGTGTTCGCGGCGCCAGTGGTGTATCAGGCACTGGGTTTCGCGGCGGCGGGCGAGGAGGGTACCTTGCCGGCGTGCCGGCTGCTGCTGGACATCGGCCACCTGCGCACCAACGCATGCGTGCTGCAGAACGGGGCAACGGTGTTCGCGCGTACCATCACGCGCGGCGGGGCGGTGTTGACCGCGGCCATCGCGCAGGCGTTCGATCAGGACACCGCCCATGCCGAAGCCGCCAAGCACGAGCATGGCTTCCTGGCCAGCGCGCGCGTGCCGCCGGCCGGGCCGGTGCAGCGGAGCATGGACAGCGTGCTGCGCGAAGCGATGACACCGTGGCTGCGCGAGGTGCGCCAGACGCTGGCGGCGTACCGGGCGCGGTCGAAGACCCCGGTGGAATCGATCCTGATCACCGGCGGCGGCGCCAAGCTTGGTGGCCTGCGGGAATTTCTGGAAGAGGAACTGGGCATGCCCGCCCTGCCGTTCGTACCCGATCTGGGGCAGTCTACCGATCTCGGGGTTGACGTCGATGCAGTCGGTGTTGTCGCGCTTGAGCCGGCGCGCTTCACCCTGGCCGCGGCCATCGCATGGGCGGGGCTGCGCGGGCGCAAGGAGCTGGACCTGCGGCGCGGGCCGTTCGTGTACCGGGCCAACCTATCGGTGCTGCGACAGAAGGCGCGCCATTTGTTGACCCTGGCGGCGGCGCTGCTGGTCGCTGTGACCATTGATGGCTCGATGGCGCTGGGGCGGTTGAACCAGCAGAAGGACACGCTGACGGCGCAGCTGCGCACCGCCACCCAGGACCTGTTTGGCGCCCCTCGCATGGATGCCAAGCAGGTGGCGCTTGAGCTCAAGAAGAGCTTCCGCGACGAGATGGCGCCCATCCCGAAGGCGACGGCACTCGATCTGCTGGACCAGATCTCGCAGAAGACGCCGTCCGCCGAGCGCATCAAGCTGGACATCACGGAACTCGATATCAAAGCCAAGAAGACCTTCATCAAGGGCACGGTCGACTCGGTCGCCGCAGTGGACGAACTGGCGAACAAGCTGAAGGACATCGATTGCTACGAAGAAATCACCAAGGGCCCCATCGTCGAGGTGTCGGGCGGCGCCAAGCAATTCACTTTGACCATTGCATCGAAGTGTCCGTGAAGGAGCTGCCATGGAATTGATGTCGAAGATCCGAGGCTGGTTGCGGCGGCCATCGACGTACCTGGGCGCCGAGTGGAACCGCATGGCGCCGCGCGAACGCAAGCTGGTGGCAGGGGCCGTGGGCGGCGTGGTGGTCGCGGTGATCCTGCTTATCGGCTTTCTCACGGTGGACTCGCTGCGATCGATAGCCGAGAGCAACGCCGACGCACGCGAGGCGCTGGCTGCCATCGCCAAGCATCGCGACGAGTACCTGGAGGCGAAGGCGCGCATGGTGGCGCAGGAGGTGCGCATCGGCAACGAGCCGCCGCAGCTCGCGGCAGATCTGGAGGCCGCCGCCCGCGAGGTCAGCATCCAGATACCGGAGACCAGCGGCGATCAGCCGACGCGACCCGCGGGCAAGCGTTACGTCGAACACAACGTTGACGTGACGCTGAAGCAGGTCGACCTGCTGTCGCTGTCGAAGTTTCTGGCCAAGCTGGAGACCGGGAGGCGGCTGATTGTGGTCACCCACCTGGGCATCCGACGCCGCTTCACTGAGGGTGAAAAGATGGACGTGCAAGTGACAGCGACGGCGTTCGAGCGCGTAAAGGAAGAGAAGGTGCGCCGTCGCGGGCCCACGCCGGCCGGGGCAGCCAAAGGCAAGACATGACGCCCGAGCGGATGCGGATGTTGCGCCGGATCGGGCTCTACGCCGGGTTCAGCCTGGTTGTGTTCTCGGTGGCGTTCGTGCTCGCGTTCCCGTTCGACCGGGTGAAGGACCTGCTCATCGCCAGCGCAAGTGCGCAGAACATGGATCTGGAGATCGGGTCGGCCGGGCCCACTTTTGGCGTCGGCATGGCTCTGAAAGACATCGTTCTTCAGACCCGGCCTCAGGACGGTAGCAAGCCCACGCGGCTACGTATCGAACAGGCGCGCGCCACCATCTCGCCGCTGGCGCAGTTACGCGGCGAGATGGACGTCAGCTTGTGGGTCGAGGCGCTGGGCGGCACGCTCGACGCCGATATCAAGTCGAGCGAGACCCACAGAGCCGTGCTGCTCAAGGGTGACGAGCTGGCGATGGCGCAGATCCCGGGTGTGAAGGACGCCATCAACCTGCCGCTCAACGGCTTGCTGGATTTCAAGCTGGACATGAATTTTCCGGGTAACCGCAACGCCCAGGGTGTCGGCACGCTGGGCTGGACCTGCGCCGCCTGCGTGGTAGGTGACGGTCGCGAGAAGTTGAAGGTCGCGAACAATCCGCTGCTGGCCGAAGGGCTAACTTTTCCCAAGGTGCGGCTGGGCGATTTCACCGGGCACATCGCTTTCGACAAGGGGGTAGGCAAGCTGCAGGGCGTGAAGGCCAAGGGCGCCGACGGCGAGCTCGGCATCGAAGGTGAGGTGAGGCTATCGGATCCACTGTCGTTCTCGTCGGTGGACTTGTACGTCAGGTTCCGCATGAGCGACGCGCTCATCAAGAGCAACGACAAGATCCAGTTGCTGTTGCAGATGGCCGAGTCGGCTGGCAAGGGCGCCGACGGCTACTTCGGCTTTCGCCTGACCGGAACTCTTGGCCGACTGAACGGGATCCAGTGGCTCAAGACCTCGCCTTTCCAGTCGGGCGGCACCATCCCCGGCACCCGGGCGGCGAATGCGCGTCCGGCGGGGGCACGAGCCGCCGTGCTGGACGACCGGCCGACGCCAGCGCCGAGGCCAGCGCCCGCCGCCCCCGAATCGCCCAGCCCCGCGCCCGCTGCGATCGATCCGATCAAGGATCCGAGCCCGAACCTGCCCGCCTTTGTCACCGAGCCGCCGCCGATCGAGCCACCACCGCCCGCCGCGCCGGAGGGCGTTGCGCCCGCAGGCACGACCGGGATCGCGACGCCGTCACCCGAACCGACCCCGCCGTTGCCATCGAGCGACTGAAGCGAACGGCTGCGCGGCACTCCTGTGAACTCACATCTGGTCGGGTGTTTTGGTGCCGTGCCGTTACGAGGCAGTAACGCCACGCCCGTACACGGCTAGTCCGTGGCGGGAACCGGGCGCGGCGCCTGGCGCTTTGGCACCTCTCGATGGCACGATTCGTGATGTAGGGCCGGACATCATGTCCGATGAACGTCGTGCGCAGCGTACATTCACCACGACCGTTGCGTTGATCCTCTCGCTCTTGCTCACCGGTTGGATTTTCCTACCGTTGTGGAAGCCGCTCCTTCTCGGAATCGTCTTTGCCGCAACCGTCGCTCGATTCCACGAAGGGTTGGCTGCGCGGATGTGGAAACGGCGCTATCTGTCGGCGGGCGTGTTCACGGCGGCGGCAGCCGTTCTTATTCTGGCTCCGCTGACGATCCTCGGGATCGTGGCGGTTCGGCAAGCCATCGACGCGGTGGCCTGGGCCAAGAAGGGGCTGGCAACGCAGTTGCACGCGATGCTGGGTCCGCTTCCCGACCAGATCGAACGACTGTTGATCCCGCTGCTTCCCAAAGGCCCAACGACATTAGGGGCAGGCTCCGCCGAAGCTGGCTGGTGGGCTGCGGTCCAGATGCAGGGCGTGGCAAGCACGCTTTCGGCACTCGCGTTCGATCTGGCGATCATGATGATCGCCTTTTTCTTCGTGCTCGCCGACGGGCGTCGGTTGGTCAGTTGGCTGCGCGGCGTTTCGCCGTTGGGGCAGGGCCGCACGCAGGAATTGGTCGATGAGTTTCGTCTGGTAGCTCGGTCGACCGTGGGATCGAATCTCCTGACCGGGCTAGCCCAGGCCGTGGTGGCCACCGTGGGCTACTACATCGCGGGCACTGCGCATCCGCTTGTCTTCGGACTGCTGACACTGTTCTTTTCGTTCATACCCTCCGTCGGAACCTCGCTGGTGGCGTTGCCGCTGGCGGCGTTCCTCCTGATGATGGGCAGACCGGAAGCTGCTCTGTTCCTGGCTGTCTGGGCACTGCTTGTCGTCGGGCTTGTCGACAACCTGTTGCGCCCGTGGCTCATCAAGAGCGATGTACACATTCACGGGGCTGTGGTGTTTTTTTCCATGCTCGGCGGAATCGTCCTTTTCGGCGCCACCGGACTTATCGCGGGCCCCCTGGCCGTCACGTTCTTTCTGACGATGCTGCGCTTTCATGCGCGCGATCGCCACCTTGCTGGCAAAACAAGCTCGGTCGAGCAAGCACCATCGGATGCTGCGACCGAGTTCCGCAGCGCGGCCTAGTGACTTGAAAGCCCGGACCTTCACAGCACCCCAACAAGGAGAACGACCATGACCAGCATGAGAGACAAAGCCGAAGCATATGCCATCAACTTCGAGCACGTCGCCGAGGGACTTCCCGATCAAATTGAGGACGCCCGGGTGGCCTCTGAGCGGGCGTTGCACAAGGTGTCTCGCTTTGTTCGCAGCAACTCGAGCGCGTGCCTCTTCGGCGCGTTCGTCGTGGGCTTGGCCTTCGCCAGGATGGCGCGGTTCGCATAGCGCGCCACGGCCGAAAACACGCCCGCCACCGAAGGGCCTCGCGGGCGCGTCGATGATGTTTCGCCGGCCGTCCAGCGCAGCGCCGGTCTCGCCGTTGTGGCTCACCGCCGCGATGAGCGTGACAGGCGGACCGGCGTGTCTCAGTCAACCTCCGCTGTTGCCGTCGCTGCTGTTGCCGTCGCTGCTGTTGCCGTCGCTGCTGTTGCCGTCGCTGCTGTTGCCGTCGCTGCTGTTGCTGTTGCCGTCGCTGCCGCCGTCTGCTGTGGACAATGGGCAAATGTCGGCCGCCGAGGGCTCCCATCCGGGCGAGCCGCTTAGCGAGGCATGCTTGAGGGCGGATGAAAGATCGGTGACGGTCGCGGCGCCCGGATCATCGAAGCGGTAGTAGCCCACCAGGCCGGCCTCGGTGCCGGTCACGCGGAGGTTCTTGGAGGCCGCGATCTCGGCGGGCGTGCGCGTCACGTTCCAGATGCGAAGCTCGTCCACCAGCCCGGTGTAGTACCGGCTGCTGACCAGGTTTCCCCCGATTGTCAGCTGGGCAGCCGCTGCGACCATTCCGCGGTTGGCCGCGATGAGCGAGCCTTCCTGGACGCCATCGACGTAGACGATGAGCTCGCCCGTGGTCGCATTGCGGGTGGCCGCCACGTGAACCCAGGTTCCGGTGACGACGTTGGATGTGGACTGCACCGAGACGTCGGGAGTGGCGGGCGTCATTCCCTCGGCGACCGTACCCCCCACGCCCACGGCAAACTTGTCGTTCATGATCGCCACGCCGTAGTCCTCGCCCGTGCCGCTCACTCCCGCATAGAAGAGCCCATCTCCGTTCTGTACCAGGGTGGCCGCGCGCGACGGGGTACTGGTCTTGATCCATGCCTCGAACGTGAAGTTGGTTTGTATCGGGTTGGGGATCGAGGCGCTGTTCATACCAGTAAAGTTGATGGCGTACCCCGCGCAGCTCTGGGCGGGTGGGTAGAACTGAGGGGCATCTCCGCCAGCGTCGACGCTCGCATCCGAACGTGCGTCCACAGGTGCGTCCACAGATGCGTCCACGCCCACGCTCGCGCCCCCCTGACCACGGGCGTCGCCCGAGCCACCGCTTCCCCCCGATCCACCTGGTCCGGCACCCCCCGATCCGCTCACGCCTCCGGATCCCGTCGGGCCACTTCCGCCGCTACCGCCCGTTCCGGACGTGAGTCCAGCATCCGCCACGTCGGATCGGGCGTCAGTGTTCTTCTTTTCATCCTGCCCGCTGCAGGAAGCGAGAAAAGCGATTATCAGTGGCGCGGGTATCCATTTTTTCATGGTGGCTCCTGGGAGGACGCGGTCTCCGCAACCTGGCGTGGCGGCGGGAGGCCAAAAGGTCAACAAGCAGAGTGGAATCTACTAACACCCGGGACCTGCAAATCAAGTATTGGTCCATGTTGTTTTCATAGGGAACAAGCCCGAGTCGTTCACCAAGGGCCAGCCCATCGCCCAAGCTTCAGGGCAAGCAACTGACGTGCATGGCGCCTACCAGACGACGTTCACGCCGTAGCTGCCGAAGCGCCCGTCGCTCGTGATGATCTCGCAATCGTCGACCAGGGCCTGGGCGATGATCAGACGGTCGAAGGGGTCGGCGTGGTGGGCGGGAAGACCGGCGAGCCTGGCCACGTACTTCAAGTCAAGCCCCATCACCTGCGCCCGCAGATCGCGAATCAACTCCGAGAAGAACTCGTCGATGCGACAAGGCAGAGGCAGCTTGCCAAAACGACGCCTTGATTGTGAGCTCCCAGGCGGACAACAGCGAGACGAACACATCGCTCGACTCGTCCGTCAGCTGGGACTGCACCCTGGTCGAAAGCGTTTCGGGCGCGGTCGCGACGCGATAGAGGGCCACCGTGTCAAGAAGGACCTTCATTTCTTGTCGCCAAGGGCGGTCGAGAACAGCCCCGCGACCGCTTCGTCCGACGCCTTCCACTCCTCGTCGGACAGGGACGGCACCTGGGCTCGCCAGCGACCCAGTGTCCGCTTGGCGGGGTTGACCGGAACCAGCCTGACGATCGGCTTACCGTTCCGGGCCACCACCACCTCTTCTCCCGCCTCGGCCGCCTCGATCAGCTTCGAGAACTGCCCCCGCGCCTCATAGATGTTCACCTGTCGCATCCCTGAAAATTAGTCTGTCTAGCCTGACTAGACAACATCACGACTTCGATGTGCCGGTGGCGCAGACGCGGTCGCGCTTTCGGCGCCGAGGTGGAAGCGCTTGACCCGGTCGCAGAAAGTCGACCGCGAGATGCCGAGTGCCTGCGCCGCACGCCGCCGGCTACCGCTGCTGCGCCGCAGGGCCCAGACGAAGACGGTTCTCTCGATCTCGTCGAAGCTCTTGCCCGGCAGCGAGATGGTGTCGTCGCTGCCGTCCGACGCAGGGCTCGCGGGCATCGCGTCCGGCGCGTCGTCGGCGCGCTCACACAGGCGGATCTCGCAGCCGCCGCTGGGTTCGAGTTCGAGCGCTTCGACTCCGATGTGGCCCCGGCCGAGAATCGCCGCGCGCCTGATGACGTTGCGTAACTCACGCACGTTGCCGGGCCAGTCGTGCTGTTCGAGACGTGCGATCGCGGTTGCCGTGATCTCGCACGGGCCGACCTCGACGACCTCGGCGTGAAGCTCGTTCAGGAAGTGCCGGGCCAGACCCGCTATGTCGCCACGACGGCGGCGCAGCGGTGGTAGATGCAACTCGAAGCCAGCCAGCCGGTGGTAGAGGTCCAGGCGGAAGGTCCCGCGCCGGGAATCCTCACGCAGATCACGCAGGGTCATGGCCACGACCCGGACATCGACCAGGGTCTCGCCGGAACCGCCCACGCGGCGCAGGCGGCCGGTTTCAAGTACACGCAGGAGCTTGGGTTGCAGGTCCAAAGGCAGATCCCCGATCTCGTCGAGTACCAGGGTGCCGCCGCTGGCCTCTTCGAACCAGCCCAGCCGCCGTCCGCCCGCGCCGGTGAAACTGCCCTTCTCGTGCCCGAACAACTCGCTCTCGGCCAGCTCGCGCGACAGGGTGCCGCAGTTGACGGCGACCAGCGGGCCGGCCGCGCGGGGCGATAGCTGGTGAAGCGCAAGTGCCATCAGCTCCTTGCCAGTCCCACTCTCGCCGGTTACCAGGACTGGCATCCGGGTCGGAGCGATCAGGGCGACGCGCGCCAGGAGGTGGCGAAGCTGCGCATCGGCACCAACGATCTGGTCAAGGGCCGAGGGCCTGCCGGATGGACTGGATGGGCTGGATGGTGGCTGAAAACCCGCCGGGTTGGTCATGGCGCCGGTTGTCGGCGCCGGTCGCTCGTGGTTGCGTGCGGACACCAGTGGGTCGTTCCGACCCCTCACATTTTTCTATCCGTGCGCCTTGATCTCTGTCCCGGTACCAAGCGACGCTTGTCGGCGTCAGCTCGGGAGTGCGGATGCCACGGAGGATCCGCAAGGGCCTTCGCCTGACGCCGGCGCAGTTTGCGGGCGACTTGGGCTCAGTACACCGACCATCAACCGCTGGGAGAAGTGCCGCGCGGAACCCGTAACACTTGGGCGCTGCCAGCGCGGTCAAGAGAACGAGCGCGAAAGCCTGGGCGGTCATGACCGCCGTGTTCCACGGGACGGCGCCGGGCGAAAGCCCTCGTTGGCCCGACGCGTGGCGATGTCCCGGTAGAGTCATGACGCGATTTGCTCATCCTGCCTTCCAAAACAACGCGTTGTTTTGTAATGTTGCCTCGTGAAACGCGACATAGAGACCACTCTCGACACCTGGCTCGCGGCGCCCGATCGGAAGCCCCTGGTCCTCCGGGGCGCGCGGCAGGTCGGCAAGACGTGGCTCGTGCGCAACCTCGCGGCGCGCGCTGGACGCGACCTCGTCGAGCTGAACTTCGAGCGCGAGCCGCGACTCGCTCGGCACTTCGACGGCGCGGATCCGCGCCACACCCTCGGCGAGCTGTCACTCGCGCAGGGCCGGAACATTTCTCCCGAACGTAGCCTGTTATTTCTCGACGAGATCCAGGCGGCAGGTCAGGTCCTGGCAAGGCTGCGATGGTTCGCCGAGGAGTTGCCCACCCTGCCGGTGATCGCCGCCGGATCGCTGCTCGAGTTCACTCTGGCCGACCACGCCTTCAGCATGCCAGTCGGACGTATCACCTACCGTCACGTCGAACCGATGGGCTTTCCGGAATACCTGCGCGCCCACGGTCAGGAGCACTTGCTGTCGGTGCTCGAGGATTGGCAGCCACAGCGTCACCTGTCGCCCGCAGCGCACGAGCAGGCAACGCGCTGGTTTCATCGTTACGCCATGGTCGGTGGGATGCCCGCCGTGGTGGCCGCGGACGTCGAGCGGGGCGACGCGCGGGCGTGCCGGGCGCTGCAGAGGGATCTGGTCGCGACCTACCGGGCTGATTTCGCGCACTACGCGGGGCGGATGGATCGCAACCTGCTCGACGCGGTCCTGGACGCCGTGGCGCACTCGATCGGCCGCAAGTTCGTGTATGCGAGGGTCGACGGCGGCGTGAAGCAGCACCAGGCCCGACGCGCCCTCGAACTGCTGGCGCGCGCCCGGCTGTGCCACCTGGTCCGGCACAGTGCCGGCAATGGTCTGCCCCTGGCAGGCGAGGCCAAGGACACGTTTCGCAAGGCCCTGCTCGCCGACGTCGGCCTGTTGCATGCCCTTCTAGGTACACCTGCGGAAAATGCCTTTCCGGCCTGGGACACGCTTTCGCCGTCCGTACGCGGTCAGCTCACCGAGCAGCTGTCCGGGCAGCAACTGCGCTTGTTCGACGGCGCTAGCGGCGACGGCCCCGAGCTTTTCTACTGGCAGCGGGAAGGCGGCCGTCCGGGAGAGATCGACTTCCTGATCCAGCTGGCCGGCCTGATAGTCCCGATCGAATTGAAAGTTGGTGCGTCAGGCTCCATGAAGAGCCTTCACAATTTCATGCTGGACAAGCGCCTCGGCACGGCGGTTCGCCTCGACACCAACCTGCCGTCCGTCATGACAGTGGCAGTCGAGACCACGCACGGCAAACCGGTCAGTTACCGGCTCATGAGCTTGCCGCTCTACATGACGTGGGCGCTGCCCGCAGCGCTGTGTCGGTTGCCTGGCCCCGCCGCGACAGACAGCGCACTTCCTCTGCGCTAGAGATCAAACGCGATGAGCCCTACGTCGCAGCGCCGGACCCGCCACCCGAGTCGCTTCCGACGCCTAGGAGCGAGGACGTGCAGGAGGTGAACGATAAGCCGGAGGAGTTCTTCGCGCTCACCTTCCCGACCTTTACCCTTCGCGCGCTGGCGAAGGACGTGGCGGCGAGACTGGCCGCCAAGAGCGACCGCGCTGTACGCCAATTGGAGCGACCTACGGCGGCGGCAAGACGACCTGAAGCTGGTGCTGAGAATCGAGGTCGGGGGTGGCAGGAATGCGCCGAGCGACGAGTTGCTTCACAAGTTGAACGAGATCCTGGCGAAGGTCTCGCCGAAGTCGGGCCCCGTGTGCCCATCCTGCACGGAATACTTCGCCAGCGAGACCCACAAGTTTTTCACGAGGTCGTAGCCCAGGCTCGCGTTCTTACCCCGCCGCCGACATGCGGGGATCCGTGGCGCGCTTCTGCGCGCGCTTGTCGGCGTACATCGCGGCGTCGGCGCCTTCGATCAGGCTGCGCGTGGTGACTCCGTTTTCCGGGAAGCTCGAGGAGCCGATGCTCAGGCCTACCGCTTGCTCGCCGTGAGCCGCGGCCTGGGCGAGGAGGCGACGAAGGCGATCGACCAGCAGGGCGCAATCCGGCCCGCCGATTTCAGGGAAGATGATGGTGAACTCGTCGCCGCCGGTGCGGCAGATGATGTCGGTGTCACGCAACGAGGCTTTCAGGAAGCCGCCGGTCCAGGCGATGGCACGGTCGCCAGCGGCGTGGCCGAGGGTGTCGTTGATGCGCTTGAGGTCGTTGACGTCGACGACCATGACCGAGAAGCGCCGGCGGGAATCGCGGCGGGCCCGCGACAGCTCCTCGCCCATGCGTTCCTCGAAGTAGCGCCGGTTCCACAGGCCGGTGAGCTGATCCTTGTAGGCCAGCGTGCGGAAGCCCTGCAAGCGCGCCAGAGTGCCCCGCAGCCGGGTGTTTTCGCGCAGCAGGGCATCGATCGTCGGCGGGACGTCCGCGACCGTTTCGAGGTCGGAGGACTCGTCGTTCGGGGCCTCGAATGCTCGGGAGGTGAGTGCGGCGTTCATCGTCAAGCTCCTTCACCAGTGACCTTCAGCAACTGGCGTGCCGCGGGTCTTGCCGGGAACCTGACGCGAGGTTCACCGACGGACGCCGCCTTGCGGACCTTGTCCTGGGATCGACCGCGCCAGATTTGTGGCGCGACCCCGGGCGGCTACCGGCGGCGCAGGAGATACGCGGCCACGTCGGTGGGCTTGCGCCAGCGCAGAAGGCGCCAGCCCCACCTTATCGGGTGGTAGGCGAGGGCGCGCAGCCACCCGAAAACCCGTCGCGCCACCTCGGCGGGAACGAAATCGGTCGCGGTGGCGACGTCGAGGGTCTCGAAACCAAGACGTCGCAGCCGATCGTCGTACCAGGCCATGGGACGGTAGATGGCGTGGTCCGAGGCGCGGGTGCCGGTCAGGGTGCGCTCCGAACGGGACACCGTCGTCCGCAGGTACAGCAGGCCGCCAGGTGGCAAGGCTTTCGCAATCCTGGCGAGCAGTCCGTCCAGATGCGCGTCCGACAGGTAGTGCACGACCGCACCGGCGACGACCAGATCGCACGGCGGCAGTTCCACTTGCGACAGATCGCTCTCGATGAAGGACGCTCGATCCTGGAAGCCGGCCTCAATCAGGCGTCGGCTGCACTCGGCCAGCATGTCGCCGCTGACATCGACAGCGATGATCCGCCGCGCCCCCCTGGCCAGCACCACGGTCCACGTCCCGTTGCCGCAACCGAGGTCGACCGTCACCCCGGGCGCGTCCTGGTGGAGCGTCAGCCGGCGTAGCAGCCAGCCTAGGTACAAACTAAGTTCGTCCACGAATCCCGGGCGACCATATCATCGCCAGCCAAGGTCCTTGCGATGCGCCCCCGCCGAGTCACCCCCGCCGCCACGACCTTGCTTGCGGTCGCGGCTCTGCACGGTCCGGGGCTGCCGGGGCCGGTGGCGCCGGATCCGTCAGCGCTTCCGTCTGCCCCACGCACCGAGGTGGGACTGGGCGCCAGCGGCGGCGAGTTCTGGTACCTGCCGGCGTGCTCCAACACCTTCCACCGCGCGACCTTCTGGGAAGCTCAGGCGCATCTGCGCCAGCGGCGCGACGGCATGAGTTTGGCGCTGGAAGGCGCGCACATGCAGGCCAACGTCATGGCGCGGCCTGAGCCGCCGCCGGAGATGCCGCCCGGCAACGAGCCCCTGCCGCCCGACATGCGAACCAAGGACGGCAGGTCGGAACTCACCCCGGGCACCAGCGCCTGGCGCACCAACAGTTTGCTGGTGGCGCGCGTCGGCTATCACTTTCGCTATGGCGGTGGCGAGATCGGTCCCGCGCTGTTGTACTTCCGCGCTGGTCGCGACTACGCCGGCCTGCTTCCGTCGGCGCGTCTGTGGGCCGGCTCGCCCCAGAAAGTGTACGTGTGGACGGCGCTGCTGGCCGAGGAGACCGCGGTGCCGAGTCGAATAATCGGCGCGGGCCTTGGTCACGCGAGCGCGAACCTTCGCCTCACCCTCGGAATCGGCGCCAGCGCAGGTAATCCGGGCAGCCTGTGGGGTGATGCGCTGGTGCGGCTGCCCGACGGGTTCTGGTTCGGTGGCGGGGTGCAGGGCAGCCCACCCGAAGCCGGCGGTGGCAGGACCTGGACCGCGACGTTGCGGACCACGTTCGAGTTCTGAACTTTCCCGGGGTTGGGGGTCCGATGCCGCTGCCGCGCGCGTGCTATCGTCGTCGGGTGGCACGCAGGGTGCGAATCTGGACCTGGGACCGCGGAAGCAGGTCGGTGGATATGGATGGCTCACCCGAGCTGCTGGTGCCTATCCTGGAGACCATTCTGAACGGTGCTCTCTGGCGGGAGTTCGAGAAGTTTCCTGTGAATACCGTGGAGCGCCTGGTCACCCGACTCGACGTTCCAGAGAACATCAAGCGCCTGGTTGAGATCTGGATTGAAGAGGCGCGTCGGCCAGCCGCCTGAACTCGCCGCCTGGCAGCACCGCGCGCTCGAAAAAGTCGCTGCGAGCCGGGTGGGCCGCGAGGTTGTCTTCGGGGGA
>JANPCZ010000242.1:0-2607 GCA_031431215.1 Myxococcales bacterium | reverse complement strand
CATCGATAGGCGCCTGGCGACCAACCGCGCATCGTCCTGCGGCCAGTGTGCCGCGGAGCCAAGCGCCAAGCCCGCGCCCGAGATTCCACCGTGATTGCAAGCATGTCGCAATTGCGAACACGTTCCTTCGGAATGTCGTGGCTCGCAGCTGTGCCTGTCAACGCCGGCGCTGACCCGGACCGCAAACGGCGAGTGCGGGATTGCCTCGTGATTGACGAGGTGTTGAGTGCCACGCGGAGAGACTCGCTTGAAGCCGCTACCCCCCACGACTCTCACCCACGGGCTGCTATGCGCTGACCGCTGCACGGACATGCGGCCGACGACCTGCTCACCAAGCTGACCGCCGTGCCGGATCCGGTCGCACGCCCCACCCTCGCGCTGTGGGGCCGCTGCGGCGTCACAGAGGACGTCCGCCGTCGTGGTGTCCTGGGCTTCGGCCTGCCGGAAATGCTACGAGGCTGAAGTCCACTGCCGGTCACGGGGTGAGGCAGCGGAGGTTCCATGCGGCCTTCGTCGGCTCGGGAACACCGATTTTGGCCTTGAAGCAAAGGGCGATCTGGTCGTCCGCTGCGATGGAGACCGTGAGGTTTCCCGCACACGTGCCCACGCCCCCCATGAGGGCGCCGCCGGGGTTGAATTCGCAGATGCTGCTGAGTGTCTGCGCACCGCCTGTGCCCAGTTCCGACGCACCACTGTATTTGACGAATAGCAGCTCCATACTCTGCCCCATCAGCTGCCGAACCGACAGCGCCGCAGTGACGCGGATGCTGGAGCAGGTGCTTCCCGCGGGAACGAGCTCTTCCGTCAGGTCACCAACGGCGCCAGAGAAGTAGCGCCCCGCGGACTTCCCCGACGGGAAGAAGCACTCGTGATCATCCATGGCCGCGAGCGTGACCGTGTCGCTTCCCGAGGATCCGGAAAGGTTGAAAACCAATCCGCCCGCTTGTCCTGGGGTGCCTGGGGTGCCTGGGGTGCCTGCGGGTCCTGCGGGTCCCATCGAGCCTGTGGACCCTGCTGGTCCGGGCACACCTTGGGGGCCTTGGGGTCCCATCATGCCGTTGGGCCCTTGGGGTCCCATCATGCCTGCGGCCCCTGCTGGTCCGGCCATGCCTCGGGGTCCTACGAGTCCATTAGCGCCAGCGGGTCCTTCGGGTCCGGCCGGGCCAGCGGGTCCTACGGGTCCTGCGGGTCCGGTTGCGCCGGCCATCCCAACCTCCCCCCGAGGCCCCGCTGGCCCCGATTCCCCGGCAGGCCCCGTAGGCTCCGGGGGAGTCTCCGCCGACGGGCAGCCGGTGAGAATGATGAGAAAGATCGATAGTAACGATGCCGATGCCATTCGGATCATGCCCGGGGCCCATCGTCAGGATTCTTTGCGGTCTTGAGCCCAGGTGCAGATCGCCACGCTCTCGGCGTGGGTCGAGGGCGGCGCCCCACGCCGGTGTGCCGGCGATTCCTGGAGAGTGCCGGTCGCGGGCGAGCCCTTCAGCGGTAGCGCAAGCCGCCCCTGATCACGAACGGCGGACCGACGGTGTCGACGCCGGCCCGGCCAACCAGGTAGCGGCGGTCGATCAGCAGGGTCACGTTCACGATCGGATCCTCGAGCACGTTCCAGAAACCGGTCAGTCGCACGGCGCCGGCCTCGCCGACCAGGCCCTCGACGCCCACGTCGGCACCCAGCAGCTGCTCGGCGTCGAGGGCCTCGTTGGCGGCGGTCAGCACCGTGCCGACCTGAAACGGGCGGTAGAGCTCGTTCAGCGTCGGCGCGCGGAAAGCGCGGTAGGCGGTGGCGCGGACGCGTGTGCGCGCGGTGGGACGGGACAGCAGGCCCAGGCGCAGCGCCAGGAGGTTCATGACGTCCACGTACGCTTCGGCGTTGTGGCCCGTCAGCGGCTTGAGGTTGCCGCGGATCTGGAGGTTCATCTCGATCAGGGTCGGGCAGCCGCAGCGGCCGATCGTCCGCCGGATCGTTGAGGTTGTTGCCCGGATTGACACCGATGGTCGCGCGCTTGTCGACGAAGCCCTCGACGTCGTTGTTGGAAGTCTCCAGGTGCGACCAGGTGTACGCGACGGACATCTTCAGCAGCCCCTCGCGTTTATTGATCGAGGTGGTGGCGCCCAGATATCGGCGACGCGTGTCGGAGGGCGTTTCGAGGTCGGCCACGGTCTCGGCCCTGCCGTTGCGGTAGCCACCCAGCGTGTCCAGCTATCCGGCGTTGTCCCAGATCCGGTTGGTCGGGCAGAGGAAGGACAAGCCCCCAAGTCCGGCCGCGGACCGGCCCGGCGCCCGCGCCGGCCACGACGAACGCGTCAGACGGTCTCGGTTTTCTGAGGGGGGACGCGCCGGCCGCAGCGCCGCCGCCAACCCCACCCACAGGGGCAGCAGCAGCGCGATGAACGCCGTGTTGTCCTGCGCGGTCCCGGGCAGGACCTTCGCCGCTACGCCGGTCAAGGCCAGCGCCGCCGCGGTGGCCGCCACCCGGTGGCCACGCCACAGCGCCGCCGCCCGGCCGCGCGCGATGCCGATCGCGAACACCGGCAGCGCCAGCGCAAAGGGCGCGCACAGCAGGATGTTGGCGTTGGCGTGCGCCGCCTTGTGGTTGGTCGCCA
>JANPCZ010000241.1:0-6866 GCA_031431215.1 Myxococcales bacterium | reverse complement strand
GGCCCTTCACGGGCACCACACCTTCACTGAACCGTCTGCGTGGCTGCTGGCGAGGACGGAGCCATCTCCCGAAAAACGTAGGTTCGCGACAAGGTTTCGCTGCCGGCTACTGTCCAACGGGTCCGCCTCGCTCTCGAAAGTCAGAGTTCGAAGGGGTAGCGCCTCGCTGAAATTCCAGACTTTGATGTCGTCGGTTCCCCTGGTGGCGATGTAACGAGCCGACACCGCCACCGGCATCGATCCGCCCGGCAACACACGAAGCATGGTCCCATCGGTGACCTGCCAAATCGATACCCTGCCTACGCTTGCGACCACCAGCATCGATCCGTCACCTCCGAAAGCAAGCTGGCCCGGCGCGAGGCCGTGGCCCTTCAGCTTCTGCGACGAGCCATCGGCAACACTGAAAACGCGGATCGGAAACGCGTCGGCGCCCTGGAACCCGTTGTAGGCCGCCAACTTGTCTCCGTCCGGCGAGAAGGCCGGCAGGCTGAGACCGAAGGCGTCGACGAGTTCACGCCGCAATCTGCGTTCTCGAACGTCCCAGACCGATAGTTTTTTGCCGTCGCCCAAGGCCAGGAGGCCTCCGTCGGCCGAGAATTCCATCGCGGACCCAAGCAGTGCGGGTATGACCTGGACGGGTGCGTTGTCGTCGGAACGACGAATCTCCGTCGACCCGTCCGGAGAGGTGGAGGCGTAGAGCGTCCCGTCGGGGGAGAAGGCCAGGGCGTTCGAATGAGGATGGCTCTGACCGAATGCAAGGTTGGCAAGACACAGCTGCCTCGTGCTGGCACGCCCCTGGAGGGCCAACACGTCTCCTGGAAAAAATTGGAGACGCGCCGGCCAGTCTTGTTGTTCCGGTGCAGCAGGCAGGGTGCCGTCACGCCACGACCCCTGCAAGGTACCGTCGCTAAAGCGAAAGGTTTGGAGGTTTGGTGGCACGAGTGCCAGACCTGCAACGGAGGCTCCGTCTGGCGAGAAGACGGGGGTCCGACCAGCCATGCCTTTGATCGTGCGAACGACCGCACCGTCCCTGGTACGGATAACGTAAGCGTTGTCCTGGGTCGTATTTATCACCGACTCTCCGTCAGCAGAAAAAGCGATGGAACCACCACCGCCGTTGTCGAGCTGGATCGCCGGAAGTGCGAGTGTTCCATCGGAAACGTTCCAGATCTTTAGTTGTCCGGGGCCGGAGGAGGCGACCAGCTTTCCATCTGGCGAGAACACCACGGAGAAGCTGCCGGTTGAAGGCTCAAGCGTGCGGATTTCCATTCCGTCGCTCAGGCGCCACAGCTGTACGACGGTCTGGATGGCGGTGTAGGACACCGTTCCCACCAAGGAGGCGTCAGGTGAGAATGCGAGTGCAGCAAGGCGGCGCTCGACCGACACGCTACGAATCTGAGATCCGTCGGAGACGTTCCAAACGGTGAAGCCTGTCGTCGGGCAGACTCCAGAAGGATCACAGGCGTTAAATCCTGCGGCGAAGATCCTTCCGTCGGCCGAGAACTCCTTCAGCGTAGGCAGGGCCGGGCCGGCCCAAGTTCTAACGAGTTCAGCCTCCGGAAGCTGCCACAGCTTGATCTGGCGTCCTGAGGTACTAGCCAGCCACCGACCATTCGGTGCCATCGTGACCCCGTTAAGGCTGGGGCCGACGCGAAAGGACCGCAGCAGGGAACCATCCCGAGGGTCGAAAAGGCGAACATAGCCGTTGGAGGTTCCCACAGCCGCACGATCTAGGTCACGCGTGACAGAGAGGCCCACCGCTCCAGAGGCGTCCCCGACGCCACAGATCTGGGCCGGAATGCCTGATCCGGGCATCACTGCCGGAGGGCGCGAGAACACCGCGCACGCGACAGGCGCTGCGACAGCCGCATCATTTGCTGTCTCCTGGCCAACGCCGTCTCTCGCGCCGTCCGAAGACCCGTCTCGCACGACAAGAACGTCTGCGCCGTCTCTCGCGCCGTCCGAAGACCCGTCTCGCACGACAAGAATGTCGCCACTCTGCAAGTCGACCGAGTTGGTGCGGTCGGGCGGGATCTCGGGGTCGATGGGACGGCTCGCATTGCGGTCGTCTCCGGCCGGCGCATCGACCGGCCCTTGACTGACCACCTCTGCGGCACCGTCACGGTTGCTGTGGGCGGTCTCGCATCCGCCCGGGACTACAAGTAAGGCTATCAAAGGCAGGATAGGGGTTTTCATATATGGAGATAATGGTCTCAAATAGCAGAAAAGGCGACGGTTGCGATCTGCACTGCTCGCACTCTCCCAAAGTGGCGCATCTGCCTCCCCCGGAAGCATCGAATCGCTCCCATCACCCCGTCAACTTCACCACGCGTCTTCGCTTCGGCGTCGTCATGGCGTCGAGGAACCCCGATAGCTGGAAACGGACCAGGTCCATGGGGTAGTCGACCTCCAGGTTGGTGCTTTGCAGCTGCAAGAGGTTGCAGCCGGGGCGAATGACGAAATTGTTGTTCATGAACGAGACGCGGTAGCCGGCCTCGCGGATGAGCAGGGCCGCCTCCGCCGAGAACGTCGGTTCCTCGCCCCCGACCCAGCAGAACACGGACACCTCATGCCCCAAGCGTTCCTCCATCACCGCCTTGGCATCGACGATCTCGTGTCGTAGCAACTCTGGTCGGGAGGACGCGACCAGGCGGTGGTGGCTCGAGGTGTGGCAGCCGACCACGTGGCCGCGCTTCTCAATGTCGCGGATCTCGTCCCAGCTCAAGGCGATGCGCCAGTCGTCGCTGGCATCGGGCATGAAGATATCGTGGCTGGCAGCGAAGCCGCGCTGCTCGGCGGGCACGGCATCGATGAAGGCGACGGGGACAAAAAACCACGCGGCGAAGCCGTACTTCTCTAGAATCGGAAGCGCGTTATCGTAGGGCTCGCGCAGGCCATCGTCGAACGCCACGATAAGGCCCGGCTTCGGGTGCGGCCAGATGCCACGATGCAGATCCAGCAGGGCCGGCAGATCCACCGAAACGAAATTCTCGGCGTAGAAGGCGACCTGCCGTTCGAAGTTCGACATGTGCGACGGTGAGGCCGCGTGATACTTCACGGCGCGGACGAAGGGGAAGAAGGCGAGGCGCTGCAGGTGCAAGAGCGCACGGTTGATGCCGGTGGCGTCTTGCGCGTGCGCGAGGCGTCGCTTCATCTGCGAAGGGTTGATGCCGAGCATGGCTAGGGGCGGAAAACACCGCGCATTTCGCCGGAGAATAGTCGCTTTAGGCTCAGCGGCAAGGCGTCGATGAAGGAGGCGTGGCATCGCCAGCGGAAGTGTTCCGTCCCGAAGCCGCCGATCGCCGCACGACTGACCGCCACGAAGTCGAAGTCGAGATCGACATCGATAGCGACAGCAACTTCTACACGGGCCTGACCCAGGACGTGAGCACCGGTGGCCTGTTCGTCGCCACGCACCGTATCCGTCGGGTTGGCGAACGCATCCACGTCAAGTTCAGGCTGCCCGGCCACGATCAACCTATCGAGGCCCACACGGAGGTGCGCTGGCTGCGCGAGAACTCGTCCCTGCGGCGCGCCGACGGCGCCCACGGCATGGGCCTGCGCTTCATCGAGCTATCGGCGGAGGCCCGCAGCGCCATCCAGGCGTTCTTCAAGAAGCGCGAGTCGCTGTTCTACGACGACGAGTAGGGCAGGGGTAAAAGGGCTTCCAGGAACTGCTCCACCCCCTGCTGCCAGGGCGGCGGGTAGATACCGAAGGTAGCCCCGATCTTGGTCAGGTCGAGGCGCGAGTTCGGCGGCCGTTGCGCTGGCGTCGGGTACTCGGCACTCGCGATGGACTCGACGCTGGCGACCTTGAGGGCTACGCCGCGCGCGCGCGCCTGGTCGAAGATGAGGCGGGCGAAGTCGGCCCAGTTGGTGACGCCGCCGGCGCACAGGTTGTAGACGCCCGTGACCGAATCGATGCGCTCTGGTGATCTGCACGCCAGCAGAATCTGCAGCGTCGCGGTGGCCAGATGGCGGGCCCAAGTCGGTGCGCCGTGCTGATCCGACACCACGCGCAGGGTCTCGCGCTCGCTACCGAGCCGGAGCATGGTCTTGATGAAGTTCGAGCCGTGTAGGCCGTAGACCCAGGACGAGCGCAGAATGACAGCGGGGATCTTCATGTCCTGGATCACCTGCTCGCCGGCCGCTTTGGTCCTTCCGTAGGCGTTCAGGGGCGCGAGCGGCTCGTCTTCCCGGATGGCGCGGTCGTGAGTGGCCCCGTAGACGTAATCGGTCGAGAAGTGGAGAAGGCCGCTCCCCGACGCCTTGGTGTGCGCGGCCATGACCGCGACGGCGTCGGCGTTCACGCAGCGGGCGCGGTTTTCGTCGGTCTCGGCCTTGTCCACCTGCGTGTACGCCGCGGCGTTGATGATCAGATCGGGGTGGAGCGCGCGCAGGGACTCTGCGACCTGAGAAAGGTTTTCCAGATCCATCTCGATCGCGGGCAGGCCCAGGTACTTGCCCGATGGATTTCGCCGCAAGCCCAGCACCACCCGCGCGCCCAGGCTGCCGAGCGTCTGTGCCAGCTCGTGCCCCACCTGGCCCGTGGCACCGATGACAAGGATCGTGCTACCGCGCCAGGACGCGATCCCGCTAGCGAACATCGCCAGGTCCGGTTGTGAACACTGGCAAGCGCTTCGCTGAGAGCAGCTCTTGCAGCCCCGGCGCCGCGGCGTCCTTTTCGCCCACTGTCGGGTGCGCTTCCGGCCAGGCGATCCCGAGTTGCGGATCGTCCCACCGGATCGAGAGCTCGCTTTCCGGGTGGTAGTAGTCAGTGCACTTGTACTGAAACAGCGCCGAGTCGCTGAGCACCAGGAACCCATGCGCGAAGCCCGCCGGGATGAAGAGCTGGCGCCGGTTCGCCCCGCTGAGAGTCAATGCCTGGTGCTTGCCGAAATGGGGCGATCCCACGCGAACGTCGGCGACGACATCTAGCACCTCGCCCGCGAACACGGAGACCAGCTTGCCCTGGCCGTGCGGGTGTTGCAGGTGCATGCCACGCAACACGCCCTTCGCTGAAACAGAAACGTTGTCCTGCACGAACTCGACGTCGGCGCCCAGGCGCCGCTGGTAGCGACTGCGGTGGAACGACTCGAAGAAGGCGCCGCGCCCGTCGCTATGCACCCTTGGTTCGAACAGCAAGAGGCCCGGCAGCGCTAGTTCGACGACGTCCATGGCGACGACCCGTGCGGCGCACCATACCGGAAAACCCGGAAGAACTAGCCGGGACATCCGTCATTTTTTCTCCTTGACGCGACAGCGCCCGGCAGGTGCGCACCGTGCCGCGGTAACCGTCAAGCTGCGTTCGTACCATGCAGCTGCCCTGGCCCGATTCAGGATAGGCGGATATCCTGTGGACGAAACTCATGGCGTTGCCCGCAGGTCACCTCCATCGCTACGGATACGCGGACTACCTCCGGCTCGAAGAGGACAGCGCAGTCAGGCACGAGTTTCTCGACGGCGAGATCTACGCGATGGCGGGCGGAACACCCGAGCACGCGGCCCTGGCCATGTCGGTCGGGACCGCGCTCGGCCGACGGATTGAGAGCGGGCCCTGCCACGTCTTCAGTTCGGACCTGCGCGTGAGGGTCCTGCAGACGGGCCTCGCCACCTATCCCGACCTGACCGTGGTGTGTGGGCCGACCGAACGCGATCCCGACAGCCGCACCACCGTGACCAACCCAACCGTGGTCGTCGAGATCACCAGTGAAAGCACGGAGGACTACGACCGCAATGGCAAGCTTGACCACTATCGCCAGATTCCATCACTGCGCGCCTACGTCATCGTCTCGCACCGCGAGCCGCGACTGGATCTTTGGCAAAGGGCGCCAGGGGGCCCATGGCAGATGGTCAGTTTCGGCAAGGGTGAATCACCGTCCGTAGAGGCGATCGGATGCACCTTGTCAGTCGATCAGATCTACGGGTCCTTGCTGGCCGGAGTCTGAAGGCCGCCGTGGGGAGGCGTAGGTGAGACTCGACCAGTGGATCAGACGGTCCTGCCTCCTGCCGCTTGGCCTTGCCTGCTTGGTCGGCGTTGCCGCCTGCGGTTCGGGCAGCGCCGGCAACGACGTCGACACCAGCGCGCCTTCCGCAACATCAACAGACGCCGCCCCAGACCTGGACGCAACCCCCGACAGCGCCGCAGCGCCCGACGCCGCAGCGCCCGACGCCCCCGCGCCCGACGTGGCCGTGCGCGACACGACTCCCGATTCCCCGGACGCCAGCTGCGGTGGCGCGGGCCAATCGTGCTGCGGCGCCAACTTCTGCGCGACCGGGGGCTGCTGTGTCGGGGGCACATGCTTCGCCGCCGGCGTGGGCTGCCCGGGCTTCGGCGGCATCTGCCGCGACGGCGCGTGCGGCGCCTGCGGGGGCGCCGGTGGCATGTGCTGTCCGTTCCCCGGCATGATCGGCCCGCCAACGGTGTGCACAGCCGGCGGCACTTACTGCTCACCCGGCGGTCGTTGCGAGCCGTGCGGCAATCGCGAGGGTGCTACCTGCTGCCCGACCTGGAGCACCCCCGGCAGCACCGGCCCGACCTGCGTCGCGCCCGGCCTCACCTGCCGCAACAACGTCTGTGCGCGCTAGCGATCTCGCTGCCGCCTCACCCCGGCCGTTTGCCGATCGGCGCCTTGGCCTTCTCGGCCTTGTCGTCCTGCTCGACCTCCTCCATGGTTGTCCGCAGCGTGCCGCCTCGATCGGTCGCGCTGACGCCGGCGGGTCGCTGCCAGGGTACTTCGACCAGCGGCTGGCCAGCGGTGGCCTCCCACAGGTAACGCGCGCACATCGGCACAGCCAGCATGAACGCCGCGTCCTTGTAGCCCAGTGGCCGGTCGACCTTGTCGTTGCCCATCCACGCGGTGGTC
>JANPCZ010000240.1:0-71287 GCA_031431215.1 Myxococcales bacterium | reverse complement strand
GTACGCCATGAACTTCGCGCCGCCCTTTTTCGCCAACACCTTGGTTATCGCGGCGGTCAGGGTCGTCTTGCCATGGTCCACGTGCCCAATCGTCCCCACGTTCAGGTGCGGCTTGTTTCGTATGAACTTTTCTTTGGCCATCGCTTGCTCTCCCGAAGAATGCGGTCAGGTCGATGCTCTCTGCTGTCTTGGTTGCCGTAGCGTCAGTCCGGAGCCCACGACCCGGATTGAACGGGTGACCTCGTCCTTACCAAGGACGTGCTCTGCCAACTGAGCTACGTGGGCGATTCAGTCTCTGAACTCTTGCCTCTCACCTTCTGGAGCGGGAGACGGGGCTCGAACCCGCGACGTCCAGCTTGGAAGGCTGGAGCTCTACCAACTGAGCTACTCCCGCGTTTCTCCGGCCCAGTTTGAAAGCTTGTTGAATCATCATAAGTAGGTTCGTCTTTTCATCCGCCGTGTGCGTAGGGCCCTCGCGGTCTGGTGGAGGGGGAAGGATTCGAACCTTCGAAGCCAGTGGCGACAGATTTACAGTCTGTTCCCTTTGACCGCTCGGGAACCCCTCCGGAAACTGCTACAGGCGAGCGGTCCGCCCGTTGATTCTGATGTTGCGGTCCCTGAAAGAACCCTTCGGTCCTCCTTTTCGGAGCTGGCGATGGGAATCGAACCCGCAACCTGCTGATTACAAATCAGCTGCTCTACCATTGAGCTACGCCAGCGCCGGAATGTCATGATACGTCTGTGATCTCGCGAGTTTAGGTTCCGCCTCGGGGAGATACAGCAAGCTCCCCCGCCGAACGCAGAGCGCGAACGTATAGTTCGGGACTAGCGCCGTGTCAAGCAATTTCCGGGCTCAAGCTTTGGCCCAGGAAACAGGGGCTTTCGGCGAGGCTCAGCGCTCTGTGTCGACGCAGCGCCTACGGACTCGATCCAGGCGATCGTGGTGGCCGCTCGGCGCCAACTCTTCAGAGAATCTGCCGCTTCGTCGCAACGTCAGCTTCCGGTCTCTGGTCGGCGGGGGCGTGATCGGGCGCTGCGGGTTGGGCTGGGGCCGGTGACGGCGGTGCGGCCTGCGACGGCGCGAATGTTGGGTCAAGCGCAGCGCTCGGGTTCAGCAGCTTGAAGATCTTCGAGTACGCGAGCTTGGACTTCTCGGCCCAGTCGCTCTTGGCCCCGATGCGCTCGAGCATCAAGAGGTTCTCGCGCTGCCAGCGCATCGACTTTTCGAGCAGGATGCGGATCTTCTTGCGAAGTTCCTCCACGTAAATGTCGCGTCCCTCGCCCCGTAGTTCCTTGGGAATCGGCGCGGCAATGAACGCGTCGTAGAGCTCTTCGTAGAGCGATCCGACCTGGAACCCGGCGGCCGAGGCCCAGCCGGGGTGGCCGTACTTGATGGTCTCGATGTAGGCGCGCTGGGCCTTCAGCAGTAGGGCCGCCTTCTCTTCCAGATCTCGGTCCATCTGGGTCTCGGGCAGCCGGATGGGCGCCGCCAGGAAGCGTCTGTGGGTGATCTGGCCCAGGTGGTACTGCGAGAAGGCCAGAAAGAAATCGGTCGAGAGCCGCTCGACGTTCTCGATGTCCTTCTTGAAGGCCAGGACGGATCTGAACGTGTGATCCGCTATGTCGAGATCACCAAGGTTGAACTGGGCGAAGCCGCGGCGCGCAAGCGCTTCGACCCGATCGTCGCCGTTCAGATCCTTACGATCGAGTAGGCGGGAGAACACTTCGCCAGATGCCGGCCAGTTGTTCATTTCGGCAAAACACGCTCCCATCTGGAACAAGGCATCCTTGGCGTCGCCGTGGTCGGGGTACTTCTCGATCAAGGCCTTGAACGAGTCGATGGCGCCAGCCCAGTCCTTTTTATCGCGCTGAGCGAGTCCTTTGTTGTAGACGGCCGGCCGGGCAAACTGCGACGAGGGGAAGTTGTCGAGCAACCGGAGGTAGCCCTTGATGGCGTCGTCATGGCGACCCTCGGATAGCGCCTTTCCTGCGTGTTCGAACAGCTCCTCGGCGTCGAAGGACTCGATCTGCACGCCGCCCGTGGCGACCGGGGCGGCCTCGATCTTCATCGGCTCCATCTCGATCGCGACCGCCGCCGGCTGGGCGAGCGCGCCGGCCGGTGGTGCCCCAGGAGCCACCGAACGGGAAGTCGTCGCACACGCCGCCAGCGCCACGCACCCGACCATCAACCCACGTCCCGCGTTGCCGAAATCCATGGATTTACCTAGTCTCACATCCTGTCGGACAATCGATCGCATTTCCAGGTTCCCAGCATGAAACCGCGACTTCACATTTCATCGCAAGCTATCGCCACTCGCGTCACCGCACTCGGTGCTCAGATCGCCAGCACGGTTCCGCCGGGCGATCTCATCGTGGTGGGCGTCCTGCGCGGCGCTTTCATCTTCATGGCGGACCTGGTTCGGGCGATTCCGCGCGACCTGCGCTGCGATTTTCTCGGGGTCAGGAGTTACGGCGACGCCACGGTTTCATCGGGGGTCGTTGAGATCACCAGCGACCTCACGACCCCGATCGAGGGCCAACACATCCTCCTGGTAGAGGACATCGTGGACACCGGCCTCACACTCAAGTACCTGGTCGACTTGCTGGCGGGCCGCAACCCGAAGAGCCTGCACGTATGTTGCCTGCTGTCGAAGCCATCGCGACGCAAGGCCGACGTGCAGGTGGACTTCGTCGGGTTCGAAGCGCCGGATCAGTTCGTGGTCGGCTACGGCCTAGACGCCGCCCAACGCTGGAGGCACCTGCCCTACATCGGCGTCGTTGACCAGACGGTGGACTAGCGAGGCGCGGACCGGGCTTCGGCAATCCGCTGCTTGAGCTGATTGAAGCGCTTGAGGAATTCGAAGTGCTGCTTGCGGAATGTCTGCAGATGGCGACGCTCTTTGCCCTTCTGCCGAAGGGCTTCGCGCACCTCCTGCAGGGAAGCGATCAATTGCGCGGGGTCGCGGAACGACGGGATCAGGGTCAGCAGCCGCGACTGGTCCACCATCTTCACCTCGCCCGTGCGGCCGTCCGCCGGGGGCGTGAACAGGAGCGCGACCGCGTCCGGGGCACTGGCCTTCACCGTCTTGACGACCATGCGCCCGGGCAAGTCGGGAAGCATCTCCTTGACCACCAGGACCTGCGGCGGGTCCGATGACGCCGAGTCAAGACCTTCACCGCCGCTCTGACGATGCACGATCCGCCAGCCCTTCTCGATGGTCAGTTCGCGGTACAGGGTGGCCGCCAGCGCCGGCTCGTCATCGATGACCAAAACCTGCAGGGGGCCCATGGTGACCACCGATATCGAGCCGCCCTCCTCGCGCGCCATCAGCCTGTCCTCGAGATCCGTAACCTGCCGGGCCACTTCCATCATCTGCTTGAGGAAGTCGTCGTGAACCTCGGCCATGTCGCGCAGAAGTTCCTCACGCGTGCTGGTGGCTCTGACCTCGGCGGCGGCCGCCAGAACGCGATCACGCAGATAGGCGATCGAGTCCTGGGTCTTCGGGATCACGTCTGCGGCGCCGGCGCGAAAAGCCGGAGCCACCGCCTCGAAGCCCTTCCGGGGCGTCATGATCAGAGGCACGGTGAGGGGCGCCTTTTCGCGCGTGAACTTGACCAGGTCGATGCCGCCTCCGGGTGTGGGGGTGTCCAGATCGAAGAGTGCGACCGGAATGAAGCGGTTCGCGAGCTGATCGCGCGCCTGTTCTGGATCGGTGATGGTCGTCGCCTGGAGGCCGGCGTCGTTGAGCAGACGGGCGATGCCACGCAAGAGGCCGGCATCGCTGTCAACCACGAGGACCTCCTGTCCGGTTGCCGTTCTGTCGGTCGCGCCCACGATCACGCGAGGCTAGGAGACTCCGACCCAAACGTCAAAAGGCGGGGCCGCAGTCGACGCTTCCCGAAGCGCCCCCCGAAGGGGCTGCGTGGGTCTGTTATCATGCCGACGGAGGGTAAATGAACACGGTACTCGACCGGGTGCTCGGAGCGGCTCGGCAACTTGGCGCTTCCGACGTGCACCTGAAGGCTGGGCTACCGCCCATTTTTCGAATCAAGGGTGACCTGCGGACGGTGCGCGACGTGCCGCCGATGACCAGGGAAGCCGTGCACGAGTTCGCGCTTCACATGATGAACCCGAAGCAGCGCGACACCTTCGAGAAGATGTGGGACGTCGACCTCGCTTACGCGACCCAGGACGGGGTGCGGTACCGCGTGAACGTGTTCCAGCAACGTGGCTTGACTGGCATCGTGATGCGTTTGATCCCGCCCGATGTTCCCGCTTTCGAGTCGCTGAACCTGTCCCCCAAGATCCTCGAATTGGCGCAGGAGGAGCGCGGTCTCATCCTGGTCACTGGCATCACCGGATCGGGCAAGTCGACGACGCTGGCCGCGATGGTCGACTACATCAACACCAACCGCGCCTGCCACATCGTAACGATCGAGGACCCGATTGAGTACGCGTTCAAGGACCGGCGCAGCGTGATCAACCAGCGCGAGGTCGGCTTCGACACCACGTCGTTCGGAAAGGCCTTGCGCGCGGCGCTTCGTCAGGACCCGGATGTGATCCTGGTCGGCGAAATGCGTGACCTGGAAACCACGGAGATCGCCATCACCGCCGCCGAAACCGGCCACCTCGTGCTGTCGACCTTGCACACGGTGGACGCGGTCGAGACCATCAACCGTATCGTGGCGCTGTACCCGCCGCACCAGCAGACGCAGGCCCGCCTGCAACTCGTGACCGTGCTCAAGGGCGCCATCTCCCAGCGCCTGTTGGCGCGAGCCGACGGCAAGGGCATGGTGCCGGCCATCGAGATCCTGGTGGCCACAGCGCGGGTGAAAGAACTGATCGCGGACCCCAAACGCACGCGCGAGCTCCACGACGCTATCGCCACCGGCAAGGATCCCTACGGCATGATCAGCTTCGATCAATCGCTGACCGATCTGGTGAAGAGCCACATGGTGACTTATGACGAGGCGATCGCCAATGCCACCAACCCTGACGACTTCGCGCTGTTCTTCCGCGGCGTCAGCAAGGGCGGCTCGGTCGGCATGGACATGAGCACGCCGGCGCCCAGGCAGCCCGCGGCGCCGTCCGCGCCGGCAGCGGCGGCACCCGCGGATTTCAAGATCGAGCGGTTCAAGGAGTAGTCCCGGCGGCGGCGCTGGGCTAGGCTCCCCAGCCCCATGCCCAGCGCAACCGACGCCTTGCACGTTCGCCGTGCCTTCCTCGACTTCTTCGTCGCCCGCGGCCACGAGGAAGCAGCCAGTTCATCACTGGTGCCGCAAAACGATCCGACGCTGCTGTTCGCGAACGCCGGGATGAACCAGTTCAAGGATGTGTTCACCGGCCGCGCGCAGCGGGTCAACCGCCGCGCCGTCAGCGCCCAGAAGTGCGTGCGAGCTGGAGGCAAGCACAACGATCTCGAGAACGTCGGCCGCACCGCACGCCACCACACCTTCTTCGAGATGCTGGGGAATTTCTCGTTCGGCGACTACTTCAAGGAAGACGCGATCTCTTTCGCATTCGAACTCCTGAGCAAGGAGTACGCACTCGATAGAAAGCGCCTCGTCTACACGGTGCATGACTCGGACGACGAGGCGCGCGTCCTTTGGAAGCGCATCGCCGGGGTCAGCGATGATCGCGTGATCGCGCTGGGCGACAAGGACAATTTCTGGGCCATGGGCGAGGTCGGCCCGTGCGGGCCGTGCAGCGAGATCCACTTCCACCAGGGCGACGACATCCCGTGCGCCGAGGTGTTGGCGGGCCGATCGTGTCTGGGACCGGCCTGCGACTGCGACCGCTGGATCGAGATCTGGAATCTGGTGTTCATGCAGTTCGAGCAACTGCCCGACAAGACCCGGCGCCCACTGCCACGGCCGTCGGTCGACACCGGGATGGGGCTGGAACGGTTGTGCGCGGTCATCAATGGCCTGCACTCGAACTACGAGACCGACCTCTTGCGCCCGCTCATCGTGGACATCGAAAGGCTGTCGGAAAAGCGGTTTACTGCGGCCGACTATGCCGACGGCAGTCCGTCGGTGTCGATGCGGGCCATCTCGGATCACGCGCGCGCGGCAGCGTTCTTGATAGCCGACGGCGTGTTTCCCGAAAAGACCGGGCGCGAGTACGTGCTGCGCCGGATCATGCGACGAGCCATCTACCACGGCTGGCTCATCGGCATCAGGAAGCCGTTTCTGTCGAACCTGTGCGACCTGGTCATCGGCGGCATGGGCGACGTGTACTCCGAGCTGCGCGATCGTCGCGGCGTGATCCTCGAAGTCACCGAGCAAGAGGAGCGTCGTTTTCGCGACACCATGGATCGCGGCATGCGGATCCTCGATGACGAAGCTGGCCGTCTCACTGGGGATCGGATCATACCCGGGGAGCTGGCCTTCAAGCTTTACGATACCTACGGGTTTCCACTCGACCTGACCCGGGTGATAGGCGAGACGCGCGGCTTGTCGGTCGATGAGGCCGGGTTCGACGCGCGCATGGATGAGCAGCGCAAGCGGGCCGACTTCGCCGGGTCGGGTGAGGTTGCGGTCGAGGCGGTGTTCCAGAAGCTCGCCGAACGGATCGGGGCGACGAAGTTCTTGGGTTACGAGAGCACCACCGGCCAGAGTGAGGTGCTTGCGCTGGTCGCGGGTGGCCAGGAGGTCGCCGCCCTGGCGCCCGGCAGCCCTGGTCTGGTCGCGATCGTGTGCAAGGAAACCCCTTTCTACGCCGAACAAGGCGGCCAGGTCGGCGACACCGGCACGCTGGTGGGACCGCGTGGGACGCTCCAGATCGTGGACACCAAGCGACCAGCCGCCGCGCTGCACGTTCATCTTGGCGAGCTCGTCAGCGGACAGATCGCCACCGGTGACACCGTCACCCTCACCATCGACACCGAACGGCGGGACGCGATCCGGCGCAACCACTCGGCCACCCACCTCCTGCACTGGGCCCTGCGCATCACTCTGGGTGATCACGTCGCCCAGAAAGGCTCGCTTGTGGCCCCCGATCGACTGCGTTTCGACTTTGCCCACTTCCAGCCACTGACCGACGCGGAGAGACACCGGGTCGAAGATCTGGTGAACCAGCGGGTGGTGCGCAATGTCGCGACCAAGACCGAGGTCCTGCCGATACACGAGGCCAAGCAGGCCGGCGCGGTGGCATTTTTCGGCGAGAAGTATGGCGAGACCGTCCGCGTCCTCACCATGGCGGAATCGAAGGAGTTCTGCGGCGGCACCCACGTGGCCCGCACCGGTGACATTGGCTTCTTCAAGATCACGCTCGAAACGGGGGTCGCCCAGGGCGTGCGACGCATCGAAGCCACGACCGGCGCTGGCGCGGTCGACTTCGTGCGCCGCCTGGAAACCGAGCTCGACGGCGCGGCGGCGCGCCTGCGCGGAGGTCCGTTCGACGTCGGCGCAAAGATCGACCGCTTGCATGCCGACGCCCGCGAACGCGAACGGGACATCGAAAAGCTGCGGGCCAAGCTGGCGGCTGGTGGCAGCCAGGATCTGGGCGCACAGGCCGAACAGGTCAACGGCGTTTCGTTGCTGGTGGCCGACGTGGCGGTCGGCGATGCCAAGACCCTGCGCGAAACCGCCGACCGACTACGCGACAAGCTGACCCCGGCGCTGGTGGTGCTGGCCGGGGTGGAAGGCGAGAAGTTGGCCCTGGTCTGTGTCGTCTCGAAGGAACTCGTGCCCCGCTTCAATGCCGGCAAGATCGTGAGCGAGCTGTCTCTGGTCATCGGTGGCAAGGGCGGAGGACGCCCCGACATAGCCATGGGCGGTGGTCCCAAACCAGCGGCCGTGGCCGAAACGCTGGCGGTGTGGCGGCAACTGGTGCGCGACATCGTGGCCCGTGGGTAACCGAGATTCGCCCGCGCGGTTGACGTTCCAGACAGCCGGAGCCGAGACGTTGGCTGCGGCGCTGCGCTCCCAGCTCGGCGGCCGAAGCTGGAACGATGTGCGCCGGCTGTGCACCTCGGGCAAGGTGACCGTGGACGCCGGCCGCGCGCTGGACCCGGCGCTGCGCCTACGGCCCGGCCAGCAGGTGGCGGTGCACATGAACGCCCCGGTTGCCGATCGCTCGACGCTGCCGAAGGGTTTCCGCGTGGTCTTCGAGGACGCCCACCTCATCGTGATCGAGAAACCGGAGGGTGTGTCGAGCGTGCCGTACGAGAGAAAGGAGGCGGGCACGGCGCTGGACCTCATCCGCGCTGCGTGGCGGCTGCAGGGGCGGCGCGCGACCGTCACGCCGCTGTACACGGTTCATCGCATCGACAAGGACACGTCGGGATTGCTGTGCTTCGCGAAGACGCGCCTGGGCGAGCGCGGCCTGCATCGCATCTTCAAGAACCACCTGGCCGAACGCACCTACCTAGCGGTGGCACATGGCCGCGTCCCGCCGGGGCGAATCGAATCCCACCTGGTGGCGGATCGCGGCGACGGAATCAGAGGATCCACCAGACACGGCGGCGAAGGCCAGCGAGCCATAACTCACATCGAGGTGATCGAGACACTCCGTCGTGCCACCGTGTGCCGCGTGCGCCTGGAAACCGGACGCACCCACCAGATTCGCATCCACCTGTCCGAGAAAGGGCATCCCATCGTGGGCGAGAGCGTCTACATCCGCGACCTGCGCCGGTCGGGTGCGACGCCGTTGCCGGCGCGGCGTCTGTTGCTTCATGCGGCGACGCTGGGCTTCGATCATCCGGTCACGCAAGAACACCTGGCATTCGACGCGCCACCACCTGATGAGTTCACGCGTGCCATTTCGGAATTGCGACGCGCATGAGCACGGGCGCAGGCACCCCCGATATCAAGTCGGCGCTCAAGACCATCGTGGAGGTCATGCGGGCGGGAGGACCCGATCCCTCGACAAAGCCCGACTTCGGTCACGATCCTGCATTCATCGAGCGCACGGCACCGGTGCTGGAATTCCTGTGGTCGAAATACTTTCGCGTGTCCCTGACCGGCATCGAGCACGTGCCGGCGAGCGGGCCGGCGCTGCTGGTGGCCAACCACTCGGGCGGCCTGCCCTACGACGGTGCCATGTTGATCTACGGCGTGCATCGCGACCAGCCGCAACACCGGGTGCTGCGCACCCTGATCGCCTCCTTCGCGGTGCGATCGCGCTGGATGGCTCCTGTGGTTTCGCGCATTGGTGCTGTGCGCGCGTCGATGCAGAACGCTCGCGAATTGCTCGCACGCGGCGAGCTGGTCGGGGCCTTCCCCGAGGGGCTGCGCGGCGTGGGCAAGCTGTACCGCGACCGCTACCGGCTCACGCATTTCGGCCGCGGTGGCTTCGTGCGCTTGGCGCGAGCCGCCCGCGTGCCCATCATCCCCGTGGCCATCGTCGGCGCTGAGGAGATCCACCCGATTGTTGGCAAGCTGACCCGCATCGCTCAGCCGTTCGGGCTGCCCTACATCCCCATCACTCCCACCTTTCCCCTGCTTGGCCCCCTCGGGCTCCTGCCGGTCCCCACCAAGTGGAGCATCCGAATCGGCGAGCCCATCCTGGTGCCTGACGCCCGCAACGGTGACCGTGCCGAGACGCTGGAGATCGCCGAAGCGGTACGTAGTCGGGTTGACCACATGATCGCCGACCTGCTTATCCACCGTCGGTCGATAATTTTTGGATGAAAAGCAGCCAACCTGTGTCTAACGAGATCGGGAGGCCGTGGGTATCCACAGGGAGGCCGCGGAGCTTGACGGCATGAACGAAATGGCGGAAGGTAACCCGTTGACAACCCTGGCGAAAAGCGCTCTCGTCGGAACCTAACTTAGCTCCATGATTCAAGTCGGGCAGCAAATCGGTAACTACCAGATCACCGCAAAGTTGGGTGAGGGGGGGATGGGCGTGGTGTACCTCGCCGAGCATCCGGTGATCGGCAAGAAGGTTGCTCTCAAGGCGATCCACCCGGAGCTGTCGCGCAACCCCGAGGTCACCTCTCGGTTCATGACGGAGGCAAAATCCGTCAACCAGATCGGCAACGATCACATCGTCGACATTAGCGACTTCGGGACGACGTCCGAGGGTGAGTTCTACTTCATCATGGAGTTCCTGCAGGGCGAGGCCCTGGCGGATCGCCTGAAGCGCGAGAAGGTCTTTGCCCCCAACCGTGCGCTGCAGATCGGCGCTCAGGTGGCCGACGCGCTAAGCGGATCGCACAGCCACGGCATCATTCACCGCGACCTCAAGCCCGAGAACATCTTTCTCATCACGCGCGCGAACTCGAACGACTTCGTCAAAGTGCTGGACTTTGGGCTCGCCAAGCTGACCCAGGGCGACGAGAAGGTCACGCACAAGACGCGCACCGGTTCGGTGATGGGCACCCCGTATTACATGGCGCCCGAGCAGTGTGAGGGCAAGGCGAACATCGATCACCGGGCCGACGTGTACTCGCTCGGTGTGATCATGTTCGAGATGATGACGGGCAAGGTGCCGTTCGGCGGTGAGGGGTATGGCGAGATCATCGTCAAGCACATCACGATGGAGCCGCCCTCGCCGCGAGCTATCAATCCGCTTCTCACACTGGCTCACGAGGCGATCATCTACCGAGCGCTGGCCAAGAACCGCGAGCAGCGCTTCCAGAACATGGACGACCTGCGGGTGGCGATGCTCGATCCCGAGCGCTATCTGGCGTCCGGCCCACAGACGCCATTCAGCTTGAACACCACACCCGCGCCGGTGATGCTGGGGCGCGACCAGAGCGCCGCCAGGCGTCTCGCCACCACCAGCCCTACCGATCTGGGCGCCACGTCCGAGCCGATGCCGTCGACCTTTCGCGACGGCGCCGGTGAGCTGGGCGACGACCTGGATCTACCCAAATCGCGCAAGGGACTCATCCTTGGCGTGGTCGGTGCGGTCGCGCTGGCAGCTGTCGCTGCGGTGGTCTTGTCGAGGAAGGGCACGACAGAGTCGCCGACCGGTTCGGCCACGACCACGACGCAAGTGGGTCAGCCAACTCCCACCCACCCGGTGGCGCCAGAGAAGGTGAAGATCACTTTCTCGTCGGAGCCTGCCGGGGCCAAGGTGGTGCGCAAGGACACCGGACAGGAACTGGGCATCACAAAGTTCGAGGCCGACATCGCCCAGGGCAAGGACGCGATCGAGTTCGTGTTCAGGAAAGACGGCTTCGAGGACAAGACCATGAGCCTTGTGCCCGAGGGCTCGGCGGAGCTAGCAGCCGCGCTGAAGTCGGTGAAGCCGGCGCACGAGCCTGTGGCCGAGTCGACGCCGAGGCCAACGGGAGTTGGCAAAACCGGTGGAGGCAAGGCGGCGGCCGGAGGCAAGGGCGGCAAGAGCAAGGGCGTGTCCTCGGGCAAGAAGACCAACAAGCCGCTCGACGAAGACGGCGTGCTCGAACCTAGCTTCAAGTAAGTCACGGGCGGCCGAGCAGGCGGCGGGCTCCCGGTGACAACCATTCGCATCCGGTGAGTTGGCCTTGCGCGGCGAGCGGCAGCATCGGCAGCGGGCGCTGCCAGGTCGCCATCTCCGATGGTTCCCCAAGAACCAGGGGGGCAGGCAACTCGGACCACAGCGCGGCGGGGATCTCGCGCTGGAAACGCCCATGGGCTAATTCGTCCAGGGCGAAGACGTGGTGACACGCTCCCGGAGCCTGGCGCCGAACTCGCCGCATGAAGGCGAACCAGGTCTCGCCGTCGGGTCCGTGATAGCTGGTCGGAGTCATGCCTGACAGGCGCGCGTGAAAATCGCGGTTCCAGCGCACCGCCACGACCGCCTGCACAACCACCAGCGCCGCAACGCTTGTGGCCGCGCCGATCCGGAGCCGGCGCGAGGTGTGAGGACCGATCTCGCCGACGACGGCCGCGGCCAGCAGAATGAAAAGCGTGGGCAAGAAATCGTAACGCTTGAACTTGTCGATCGGCAGATCGACGTAGCACGCGGCTGTGACCAGCAGGGCCAGCAGGGTTGCGCCGACCAGATGCGGGCGCCAGCGGCCCCGGCGCGCGCCGTGAATCAGCGATGCCAGCACGACAACGACGGCAATCAACATCACCGCAGTGCCAAGCGAGAACGCCAGGCGACGCATGGACAGCGAATCGCGTGCGGCGGGACCAAGTTCGGCTAGCAGGCCCGTGCCCACGTGCCGCAGCAGCGTCGGCCAGCGCGGCAGCAGTGCGCCCCACCCGTCCAGATCGTCGGGGAAGAAGCTGGGCGTGGGGCGAGCGAAGGCCAGCGACAGCAAATGGCCCAGCCGCTGACCGCTGGCGGTGATCCAGAAGACCATCGTCCATACGGTCCGGGTCGCCGCCACCGCAGCAACAACGGCCAAGCCGTCACGCGCGCGCAGCCATGGCGCCCTGCCCCGCCCGCCCAGCGCGACCGCCACATAGACCGGCGGGAACGCGTATGCGGCCGCCTGCCACGACATCAAGGTGCCCGCGCCGACCAGTGCGCCCGCCAGCAGCCCATCACGCAGTCGCCACGCACCGACGCGCCTGATCGCCACAGCCACCGCTGCAAGCGCCCACGGAGTGAACAGCAGATTGTCCTCCAGCGTAAAGACGAGCACCAGGCTGCCCCACGAGGTGATGAACGCCGCCGTCAGCAGACCGGCGACCAGCTTGCTGCCTGACAGGGCCGCCGTCATGTACGCGACCAAGCCACACGAGATGGCCACGCAGAGCGCGTTCAGGAAACGCGCCCCGTCGATGAACGTGCCGCCGACTGGTTGAACTGACCAGGCGCCCAGCAGATACGCTGGCCCGAGCGCGTAGTGTGAACTCCAGGGATCGGCCGACCAATCCGACTGCCGGCTGGCCAAAGCTGCGACGTAGCTGGCTGTGTCCCAATTGATTCCCATGCCCACTGCCGGAGCTGTTCCCAAGCACGCGACCGCGAATCCAACCACCGCCGCCCCTGCGAGCAGTGCAGGCACCCCGACGGCCTTGCCCTCGAGGAACGCTTTGACCCGAAGGCGGACGCTGGCGACGAACGGCAAGGTTGACCCTGGAGCGAGGCGACGCTAGTTTATGGCCGTTTCGGGCGTTTAACTCAGCGGAAGAGTGCCACCTTCACACGGTGGAAGTCGAAGGTTCAATCCCTTCAACGCCCACCAGCGACACCAAGACCAACTCGTAGCCCACAGGCAGCTCGACCATCAGGTTTTGGCAGACCGCTGACGCGTTCCCCGGCCTGCCGGTCACGAATCGCGGCTTCGGTGGCTCGACCGTTGCCGACTCGGTCGCATTCGCGGACCGGATCATTTTGCCCTACAAGCCGCGCCTCATCGTCTTCTTCGCGGGCACCAACGATCTGGCCGAGGGCAAGAGCCCGGCTCAGGTCCTGGCCGACGCCAAGGCCCTGGTCACCAAGGTGCATGGCGCGCTGCCGAGAACCCGTTTCCTGTTCCTGTCGCCGTTTTCCACCCTCAAGCGCTGGCAGCTGGACGAGCAGCTGCGCGCGTACCACCGGATGCTAGCCGCCTTCATCCTTGGTGACACACGCCTGGGCCTGCTCGATCTGGCGCCGGACATGCGCGATGGCGTCGGCCGCCCCCTCGCCCAGCTGCTTCGCGCCGACGGGCTTCACATGAGTCCTGATGGCTACCGGTTGTGGAACCGGCGGTTGCGGCCCCTGCTGTCACGGCCGTGATGCGCCGACAGTCCCGCACCGGCTCCCAGGATTTGCCCTTGACGCGATTCCCTGTCTCGCCGCAGATTGTGGTGCCGTGTCGGACAAAATGATACCCCGCCTCGTCCGGCCGGCAGCCAACATGGGAGGTCCACCTAATCAGCGCGGTCGATCGCCAGGAGGCCGTTCGCCCGGAGGGGGCCGGGACATCGCGCGCCGGCGGGAGATCCTGGGTCTGGCCGGCAATCTTTCGGTTTGTCGCGACGCCCGCCAGCTATGCGATTGGCTCACCGCCCACGTCGGCCGCTTGTTCCCGCAGACGCAGCTTCTGGAACTATTCGTGGCCGGCGAGACCCCGGATGAGCTGGTCGCGGTGCAAGCGCCAGACAGCGGCGTCACGTTGCTATCGACCCTGTGCGCGGGCATCGAGTCGCTGCCGCCCGATCAGCGTCGGTCCGGCTGGTCGCCCAAGTTCATGCCGCACCTGACCGTGCCCAACCTGGTGTGGCCCGATGCTTCGCGCGGTCACGGTGGCATGCTTTCGGCGCCAATCGTCGCGCGCACCGGGCTGCTGGGACTGGTGGTTATGACCGCCACGCCCGGCGCCGAGGAATTCGCCGCTGATGATCTGGACATGCTGTGTCTGGTGGCCATGCAGGCCGCTCACGTGCTCCAGCAGATCCGAAAGGTCGGCAACGCAGCCGACGAGGCATGGATGCGCCAGGATCTGGAAGCGGCCAAGGAGCTGCAACGAACGTTCTTGCCGTCCGAGCCGCGCGTGCCCGGCCTGCGCGTGGTTGCTGACTATCGTCCCGCCTACGACATCGGTGGTGACTTCTACGATCTCATCGACCACGGCCGTGGCCGAATCACTGCGCTGGTCGGCGACGTGTCGGGCAAAGGCATCGCCGCGGCGTTGCTCATGTCGCGCATCAGCTCGGAGCTGCGACAACTGGCCGCCCGAAATTTCGACCCACAGGAGATGCTGGTTCGCGCGAACCACTGGCTCGAGGGGCAGTCCCCTTCCCACCAGTTCGCAAGCGTGGCCGCGATCGACGTCGATCTGCGGTTGGGTACGGCGCGGGTCACCAACGCGGGCCACCCGTCCCCCCTTCTGCGGAAGCCCAACGGGATGGTGATCCGTCTGGCCGACGCCTCGGGTCCGCCGCTGGGCATGTTCCCGTCGCAGAGCTACGGTGTCGAGCGATTCCGCGTCGCCATCGGTGACATCGTCGTGCTGGTCACCGACGGCGTACTGGAAGCGCTGAACCAGTCCGACGACGGGGTCGGTATGTTCAGCCTGGTCAAGCTGATCGCCCGCTGCGATCACGACGTCGACGCAGTGAGGAAGGCCATCATGAGCGCCGTCAAGAACGCCTCGGGCGGCCTGCGCGACGACGCCACCTTGCTGGCCTTCCAGATCGACGAGCTGCCTGCGTCACTGTAAGTGACTCCGAGCGCGGCGCCCAGAACTGATGCCGCCTTAGCGGCACACGTCGCGGCCGGCGAACACGGCGCGGCCGCCACGCTCGCCGGTGGCGGCGAGGAAACGCCACTCGTATGCGCCGGGCCCCAGTGACAACTCGAGCACACCGGGAAACTTCGACTGCTTCCCCAGCATCACATCGGCGTGCACGGTCTCGTCGAAGCGCGGGTACAGCCGGGCGCCGCCGGTACCCACCACGAAGGATCGCAACCCGCGCGTGGCATCTGCGTGGCCATCCTTGTCCAGCGGCGCCAGCGCCTGGAAATTGTGGTCGTGTCCTGACAGCACCAGGTCGGCCCTGGCGTCGTAAAGCGCATCCCACAGCGGCGCTACCTGCGGACTGTCGTGGTGGTAGTCACCCTGCTGGAAGCGGGGGTGGTGGAAGTACGCCAGCACGCAGCGCTTACCCGCGACGCGGAGATCTTCGACAAGCCAGCTGTGCATGGCCGAGCCGCGTCCGCACGGCAGCGACGAGCAGGCGCTGTTTGTGTTGAGCGCGACGAAATGCCAGTCGCCCATGTCGAAGCTGTAAAAGCCAAGGCCGCGCTCGCCGGCCGGCCCGATGAGCGCGTCGCGGCCGTTGAAAAAGTCGAAGTAGCCATCGGCATCGGAGAAACCCTCTGCGTACTCGTGGTTGCCGGGCACCGGCCGGGTGATCGCTAGGAGCGACGGCACACCCCAGCTTGGCGCGTAGTCGATGAGGTAATCGCGGTAGTCACCGCGCGGGTACTGGGTGTCGCCCAGCACCAGAATCGCAGCCAGGTGCCGCGACGCCAGCAGATCCAGCAGCAGGGAAGCCGTGAGACGATGGTTGTGAAAGCGGCCCGCAACATCGCCGGCGGCGGCGATGACGAAGGTCCGGCCAGGCGCGACCTGTGTCGGCGGGGACACGGCCGTGAACGGGGCCACCTGAACCGCTTGTGCCGCGGGAGCCACCTGTGCCGCCTGCGCCGCAGGCACGGCCCGGCTACGCGATCGGCAGCCGGTTGCAACGGCCGCGAACGCCATCATGACGAACCACCCCACTGGCGCGGGAGCGCTTCGGCCCACGGGCATCACAACATCCGAGACAGGTTCTCGATGGCGATGCGACGAAGCTTCAGGTAGCGGTTGGGGTCGAACCCAGTGACAGCCAGGCGCGCGATGGTGTCATCTCCCACTTGACCGACAATACGCGCAAAACCCTCGGGCCAGTGCTGGCGAAAACCACGCAGCCAGGCCAGCAAGCACTCGCGCTCGGTTTGGTCCATACCCTCGACCGCCCGGAAGACTAGTTGTAGCGCTGTAGCGACGCCACCCTCGTCCCGCCTATGCGGCGCCACAGGTCGTGCGCAGTAAAGAGGCAAGCCCCAGTTCGCGAGAACTTCCCATGCCGCCGTCATCGGCCCTAATGTTAGCAGCATGGCGCCCGAGCTAGACCGCGCCCGGATTGCAGGCATCGTTCAGGCAATCGCCGATCAGCTGCCAGGTGACTGGCTGTTGATCGGCGGCGCACTGGTGTCCTTGTGGATTGAACCTCGGCGCGTGACCGAGGACATCGACGTCGTGGGATTCGAGGGCACCGGTGCCGACCGACTGGCGTTGCTCGGCCTGGCGACCGATCTCGGCCTGCCGGTCGAGGCGTTGAACTCGGCGGCGGATTTCTTTGTCCATCGGATCGACGACTGGCGCGACCAGGTCGAGCCGTTTCGAGTCGGCGCCAAGGGCCGGATCTTCCGCCCGACCCCGACCCTGTTCCTGCACCTGAAGGTCGGCCGCCTGTCGGAGCAGGATCTGGCTGATTGCCAGGCGCTGGTCCTTGCAGCCTCTGCACATTCGTGGCCGATCGACCAGGCGCGGGTACTTGCTGTCCTCGACGCACTCTCCGCCACGGCCGACCCGGCTCTGCTGGAACGCCGCGCGCGTCTGCGACAGATCATCGCGACCCGACCCTGACCCTGGAATATTCCGCATGCGCCGACGCTTGTAAGGTGCTCGTTTCGCGATATAAGGCACCTCCCCGTCATGATTCAAGTTCGCGATCTGACGAAGTACTACGGCGAGCACGCGGCCGTCCGTGACCTGAATTTTGACATCGAACGCGGCGAGGTCATCGGGTTTCTCGGCCTCAACGGCGCCGGCAAGACCACCACCCTCAAGATCTTGGGCTGCATCCTGCTACCGACCTCGGGGCAGGTCTCGGTCGACGGTCTCGACGTGACTCTTCGCCCGCACGAGGTGCGCCGGAAGATTGGCTTCCTGCCTGACACGCCGCCGCTCTACAACGAAATGACCGTGGACGGGTACCTGCGGTTCGCGGCCCGGCTGCGCGGAGTGCCCGCGCGAGACGCGGCCGCGCGGGTGCAGGAGGCCGAAGAAAAGACCGGTCTACGCGACGTGCACAGCGAGCTCATCAGCAGCCTGTCGCACGGTTACCGGCAGCGCGTCGGGCTGGCGCAGGCGCTGGTCCACAAACCGGCGTTGCTCATCCTTGACGAGCCGACCGGCGGGCTCGATCCGGTGCAGATCGTCGAGATGCGTTCGCTCATCAAGAACCTGGGCGGCGAGCACACGCTGCTCATCAGCAGTCACTTTTTGGCCGAAATTAGCCAGACCTGCGATCGGTTGGTGGTCATCCAGGCCGGTGAGATCGTTGCCCAGGGCACCGAGGAGCAGCTCGCGGCGGCCATGGGCACCGCGGGCGAGTTCGAGCTGGAAGTGCGTGCGCCGGGCGCCCGAGCGGTCGAGGTGCTGCTCACCGTGCAAGGTGTGACCGACGCGCGCATCGTGCGCGAGGCCAACGGCGAGGCCGCGGTGCGGGTGCGGGCCAGCAGGGACATCCGGTCCGATCTGGCGCGCGCGGTGGTGGGGCGAGGGCTCGATCTGATCCGCCTCGACCGCAGTGCCAGTCGGCTCGAATCGATCTTCATACAGCTGTCCAAGACCGGCGACGGCGATGCCGCCGGTGCATCGCCCGTGGCGCCGGTGACAACCGACGGGAGGCCCTCGTGAGCGCGACCTGGCTCATCATGCGGCGCGAGCTCGGGGCGTACCTGCGCTCGTGGACCGGGTACATCATCGCCGCCGCTGTGCTGACCGTGGATGGTGTGCTGTTCAACGCCTTCGTGCTGGGCGGCGCCGAGAAGCGCTCGGGCGACGTCCTGTCGCTGTTCTTCTATGTGTCGAGCGGTACCACGATGATCGCCAGCGTGTTCCTGTCGATGCGACTGCTGGCCGAGGAACGCCAGACCGGAACGCTTGTGCTGCTGACATCGTCACCGGTGCAGGACCGCGAGATCATCCTGGGCAAGTTTCTGGCCAGCTGGATCTTTCTGTCGCTGCTGACTTTGACGACCGCGTTCATGCCGGCGCTGATCATGATCAACGGCAAGATCTCGGTAGGCCATGTGATCTCGGGCTACCTCGGGCTTGTGCTGCTGGGCAGCGCGACCCTGGCCATCGGCACGTTCGGCTCGGCGCTGGCGCGGACCCAGGTGCTGGCGGCAATCACTTCGGGCGCCCTGCTGGTCAGTATGATCATCTGCTGGCTGCTGGCGCGCGTGACCGAGCGGCCGTTCAACGATGTCTTCGTCTCGCTGGCGCTTTACCAGCGGCATTTCCCGCCGTTCCAGATGGGCGTCGTCCACCTGCGTGACGTGGCCTACTACCTGATCGTGACCTACTTCGCGCTGTTTGCCGCGACCCGCGTGCTGGAGGCGAGACGATGGCGATGACCGAGGCGCCGCCTCCGGTGGTCCCGCTGTCCGTGGTCCCGCCTGCTGCCGCCCGCGTGACGGTGCGCCCCGGCGGCTTCCGCCCAGCACGACTGCCGTCGGCCCTGTACGCGTCGGGCATGATCGCGATCTACCTGGGCGAGCGCATCCTGGAATCCGGTGCGCCGAGCCACGTGGCGACCATCCTGGGCTCGATCCTGGTGCTGGCGGCCCTGGGCATGCGCATCGGCCGTGCGGGCAGCCGCCCCGCCGACGAGCGCGCGGCCGAGCGGGCTTTGACCTTGCTGTACGTGGCCGGCGTCGCGGCGCTCTTGCTCTACTTCATCAACTCGAACGTGCTCTTCTACCTGACCGGCAAGACGCTGGAGCAGCGCATGCCGCGGGTGTCGACGGTCGTTGGCGCGCTGTGGCCGGCCCTGTGGCTATGCGCGACGTTGCCTGTGGTGTTCGTCGAAATGTCGCTGGGGGCGATGGCCAAGTCGCCGCTGCTCGACCAGGGCCGCGTGCGCGCCGCCATGCTGTCGGGACTGGGGCTGTCGTTCGCGCTGGTGTTCTCGTTCGCCGTCACCTACGTGACCAGCGAACGCGACATCAAGAAGGACCTGTCGTTCTTCCGCACCGCCAAGGCGGGCGAGTCGACCAAGAAGATCGTCCGCGCGCTCGACAAGCCGGTGAACATCTACCTGTTCTTTCCGCCCGCCAACGAAGTGCGCGAGGAAGTGGACAGCTACTTCTCGGACCTGACTCACGAATCGAAGATGCTGATCGTCGAGCACTTCGATCACGCCCTGCACCCGGGCAAGGCCAAGGATCTGAACGTGTCGGGTAACGGCATCGTGGTGGTGGCGCGCGATACGGTGAAGGAACAGATCCCGCTGCCGCTGCAGCTTGAAGCCGCCCGATCGCAGCTCAAGGTGCTGGACCAGGAGGTCAACAAGCGCCTGCTGGGTGTCACCCGCAAGGCCAAGATCGGCTACATCACCGCCGGCCACGAGGAGCGCACGGTCGAGCCGATGGGTGACACCGACAAGCGCGGCGGCATCCGCAACCTCAAGAGCATGCTGGTGGACCAGGGCTTCGAGATCAAGGACCTGAGCATGGCGCAGGGCCTTGGCACCGAGGTGCCAGCCGACGCCATGCTGGTGATCATCGCGGGGCCCAGGAAGCCGTTCTTGCCCGAGGAGGAAGCGGCCATCAACCGCTACATCGACCGCAAGGGGCGCGTGCTGATCGCGCTTGATCCCGAGAACGGCCCCATGCTGACCAGTGTGCTGGCGCAGCTTGGGCTCAAGTACAACCCGACCACGCTGGCGCACGCCCAGTACTACTGGAACCGGACCTATCAGAAGGCGGATCGGGTGAACGTGGCGACCGCGTCGTATTCGTCCCACGCGTCGGTGTCAACGGTGCAACGCATGGGCGCGCGAGCGGCACTCATTGTGCTGGGCAGCGGCTACCTGGAAAAAGACAACAAGGGCACCGTCGGCATCGTCAACACCGACTTCACGGTGCACACAGATCCGGGCACCTGGAACGACCTCAACGGCAACCTCGAACACGACGAGAAGACTGAGTTCAAGAACACGTACGAGATCGCCGCGGCGATCACCAAGCGCAACGCGAGCGCGCTGGGGGTCGAGGAGGAAGGCCGCGCGGTGGTGGTCGCAGACTCGGACTTTCTGACCGACCCGGTGCTCGGCAACCTGGGTAACGCCTATCTCACGCTCGATGCGGTCAAGTGGCTTGCGGGCGAGGAGCAAATCAGCGGGCAGATCTCGAACGAGGAGGATGTGCCCATCGCGCACACGCGCAAGCAGGATCTGGTGTGGTTCTACCTGAGCATCGTGGGCGCACCGACTCTGGTTCTGGCCGTCGGTTTCGCGATGAACCGCAAGCGACGCAAGGCCCGCGCTGCGAAGCCCAGCGCCGCGGCGGCCGCCCCGGCCCTGCCCCCTCCCCCCGCTCCGCCGGCTCCGCCCACCGAGCCCCAGTCACCGACGGGGGTGGCGTCGTGAACGGACGATCGGTTGCGTTCCAGGGCGCGCTGGCCGCGGTCGCGCTGATGATCGCGTACGTCACCTGGCAACGCGAACCCGAGCTGTCCACCGGCGAGGTCATCGTACTGGACGCCACCAAGAATGATCTCGAGAAGGTCCGTTTCGACGACACCGAGTTCAAGGCGTGGGCCGAGCTGTCGCGCGGCAACGACGCAACCGGGCCGTTCGCCTGGGTGCGGATGAGCGGCACCGACATCTCGAACGTGCCCATGCCGTCGGGTCACCCCTACATTCCCATCAAGGTCCCTGAGCGCATGGTGCGCGGCAACGACACCGCGCTTTTCACGCTGGAGCGCTTCGCGCCTCTACGAGCGGCCCGCGGCCTCGGCGTGTTGGACGCCGCCAAGCTCAAGGACCTTGGGCTCGACACGACCAAGAAGTTCCTGGAGATAACGGCGCGGGGACAGAAGCGCCGCTTCGCGATAGTGCCGGCCCCACCCGGTGGCAACGATCCGTACATCCGCGACGAGCGCGACGGCCGGGTGTACCTCATCAATCGCCAGCTCCTGACCGACCTGCAGGGGGCACAGAACAACCTGGTCGACCGCCGCATGCACGCCTTCAATCTGGAGGATGCCGACAAGCTGGTGGTCACGGCAGGGGCCAAGAAGCGCGAGTTTCTCGCCACCCGGGTCGACCCCCGGTACCCCGGCCTCAAGTTCGCGCCCCCGGATGCCCCCGACAAGGCCGAACAGACCGTGAAGAACTGGCACGACAAGGTATGGGCGCTGTTCCCGGCCGAGGTGCTGGGCCAGGGTGAGAAGCCGACCGGGGGCAACCCGGTGGTGGCGGTGCGCCTCGATTACTCCAGCCGCGGACGACCGCTTGGTTTCGTCGAGCTCGCCAAGGCCGGCAATGAGCCGGCGGCTCTGCAGGCGGTGTCCGAAACGCCGACGCCGCAGCCGGTCTCGAACGACATCTTCGCCCGCAGCGAACACACCGCCGGCTGGATGAAGTTGCCGGGCGACGCGTCGGGGCTGGTGTCCGAGGCCGACGGCATGGTCACGCGCAAGTAGCGCGCTGCCGGCGCGTGCGCCCCGCATGCCTCTTTGATAGAACGCCGGCATGCAGAATTCGTTCGGCACCCGGGCCACTCTCACCGTCGGGAAGCGCGGGTTCGAGATCTTCAAGCTGCCGCTGCTTGAGAAGGCCGGCTTTTCGATCTCGCGCCTGCCCTTCTCGCTCAAGATCCTGCTCGAGAACCTGCTGCGCACCGAGGACGGACGCGCGGTCGGGCGGTCGCACATCGAGGCACTGTGCCGCTGGCAGCCCAAGGCGGTACCGTCGACCGAGATCGCTTTCATGCCGGCGCGGGTGATCCTGCAAGACTTCACCGGTGTGCCAGCGGTGGTCGATCTGGCAGCCATGCGCGACGCCATGAAACGCATGGGCGGTGATCCGGCCAAGGTGAACCCGCTGTTCCCGGCCGAGCTGGTCATCGACCACTCGGTGCAGATCGACGAGGCCGGACACGCCGGCGCGCTGTCGCTGAACAACCAGATCGAATTCTCGCGCAACCGGGAACGCTACCAGTTCCTGCGCTGGGGCCAGGATGCGTTTGCCAACTTCAAGGTCGTGCCGCCCGACACCGGCATCGTCCACCAGGTCAACATGGAGTACCTGGCGCGCGTGGTGTTCACCAACACCAGTGGCAAGGTCGCGCAGGCCTACCCGGACACGCTGGTCGGCACCGACTCGCACACGACGATGGTCAATGGGCTTGGCGTCCTGGGCTGGGGCGTGGGCGGCATCGAGGCTGAAGCTGCGATGTTGGGCCAGCCGATGCCCATGCTGATCCCGCAGGTGGTGGGCTTTCGTCTGCAGGGCCGGCTACGCGAGGGCTCGACCGCCACCGACCTGGTACTGACCGTCACCGAGATCCTGCGCAAAAAGGGCGTGGTCGGGAAGTTCGTGGAATTCTTCGGGCCGGGCTTGCCGGAGCTGTCGCTGACCGATCGCGCGACCATCGCCAACATGGCACCCGAGTACGGCGCCACCTGCGGAATCTTCCCCGTGGACGCCGAGACCCTGCGCTACCTGCGCCTGACCGGGCGTTCGGAAGAACACATCGCGCTGTGTGAGGCCTACTGCAAAGAGCAGGGCCTGTTCGCCACCGGCACGGGCGACGCCGAGTACAGCGAGGTGGTCGAGTTCGACCTCGCCACCGTCGAGCCCAGCGTCGCCGGCCCCAAGCGACCGCAGGATCGCGTGCGCCTGTTCGACACCAGAAAGTCGTTCGAGACCGCCCTGCCGTCGCTTGCGAAGCCGAAGAAATCCGACGACACCATCAAGACGCCGCTTGTTCCCACACTGCCCGAGCTGCGAACTGGCTCGGTGGTCATCGCCGCCATCACCAGCTGCACCAACACCTCGAACCCGTCGGTGCTGCTGGCCGCGGGCCTGCTCGCCCAGAAGGCGGTCGCGCGGGGCCTGGCGACGAAGCCCTGGGTGAAATCGTCGCTCGCGCCCGGATCGCAGGTGGTGACGGCGTACCTGGACGAAGCGGGCCTGACGTCGGCACTCGACCAGTTGCGCTTCCAGACCGTTGCGTACGGCTGCACCACCTGCATTGGCAACTCCGGGCCACTGCCAGGCGACGTATCGAAGGCCATCGACGAGCGCGATCTGGTGGTGGCGTCGGTGCTGTCGGGCAACCGCAACTTCGAGGGCCGCGTGCACCCCGAGGTGCGCGCCAACTATCTGATGTCACCGCCACTGGTGGTCGCCTACGCGCTCGCTGGCCGTATCGACATCGATCTCGATCGCGAGCCGCTGGGCACCGACACCGCCGGCGCGCCAGTGTTTCTCAAAGATATCTGGCCATCCACCGCCGAGATCGAAGCGGTGCTGGCGAAATGCATCCGCCCCGACATGTACAAGAAGACCTACGCCCACGTGTTCGACGGCGACAAGCGCTGGCAGGGCCTGGTCGTACCCAAGGGCGCCACGTACGCGTGGGACGGCAAGTCCACCTACATCAAGCATCCGCCGTACTTCGCCGGCATGGCGCTTACCCCCGGCGCAGCCACCGAGATCAAGGGTGCCCGGGCCCGGGCGCTGCGGGGCGGCAGCATCAGCACCGGGCACAGCGCGCCCGCCGGCAACATCAAGAAGGACGGCCCGGCCGGGAAGTACCTAATCAGCCTGGGAGTGGCGCCGGCCGACTTCAATAGCTACGGCGCTCGCCGCGGCAACCACGACGTCATGGTGCGCGGCACCTTCGCCAACACGCGCATCAAGAACCAGCTCGCTCCCGGCACCGAGGGCGGTGTCACCCGCCTCTTGCCCGACGGCCCCGTGATGCCCATCTACGACGCGGCCATGAAGTATCTGGCCGACGGCGTGCCGCTGGTCATCCTCGCAGGAAAAGAATATGGCAGCGGATCGTCGCGCGACTGGGCCGCGAAGGGCACCCGACTTCTCGGCGTGCGCGCCGTCATCGCCGAGAGCTACGAGCGCATCCATCGCAGCAACCTGGTCGGCATGGGCGTCGTACCGCTCGAGTTCAGACCCGGAGAGAACGCGGCCAAGCTGGGACTCACGGGCGAAGAGATCTTCGAAACCGTCGGCCTGCCTGACCTGCTGGCGCGTCCCTTCGGTGGCGCGACCTCGCGCGAGATCACCGTCCGCACGACCCGCCCCGACGGTAGCGGCGGCGAGTTCCGCGCGGCCGTGCGCATCGATACCCCGGTCGAAGTGCAGTACTACCAGCACGGTGGCGTGTTGCCCTTCGTACTGCGCAAGCTGCTGGGCGCGGCAACGGGCAAGGCCAAGGTGAAGGCGAAGCCAGTGGCCAAGGTGAAGGCCAAGGTGAAGGCCAAGCCGCCCGGCAAGGGCAAGGGCAAGAGCAAGCGCAAGGGCAAGAGCAAGCGCAAGTCGCGCCGATGATCCGCCTGCGCTATGCGACGCCGGCCGCCTGGTTCGATGCGGCCTGTTCCGACCTTGGTGCGCTGCTGTCCGATCACCTGCACTGCGAGCGCAAAGCGGCCGAGAACGCGCTGTCCCTGGTACGGCGCTACCCGCGAAACGCTGCCTTCATCGAGCAACTCACCCGCCTCGCCCACGAAGAGACCAGCCACCTGGTGCAGGTCGCCGCCCTAATGGAGGAACGCCACCTGGTACCCCGCTCCGACGCTGCCAATCGGTACGCGCGCGCTTTGCTGGCCGAGGTCGATGGCCGCGAGCCCGGACGCAAGCTGGATCTGCTGCTGACGGCCGCATTCATCGAAGCCCGCTCGCACGAGCGCCTTGGCCTGCTGGCGACCGGGTTCGCTGCCCAAGGTGACGCCCCACTTGCCGATTTCTACACGGCCCTCGGTGGCGCAGAAGAACGCCACGCCCGCCTCTACATCGATCTCGCCGGGACGGCCGCGCCGGCCGCCACCGTGCGTGCTCGCCTCGATGAGCTTGCGATTCGTGAAGGCGAGATCGTCGCCGCTCTACCGCACCGGCCGCGCATTCACTGAACTCACTGACTCGTTTCCATCACCGTGTACGGCGGCGTGGACAGCAGCGCCAGCAGCACCACCATGAGCTCGGACCGGGTCAGCCAGCTGTGGATGGCCGCCGGGATCTCGATGAGAGTGTCCTCGGGCAGGCCGCCGCAGATCGACATCCCCGAGCGAGAGCCGTCGGGCTCCACCTTGTCGAGTACATACTGGCACGTGCTGACCTGGAAGATGCCGGCGCCCCCAGGCTGGCCGGCGTAGACGGGCACGGTGGCGCGGAAGGACTCAGCCGTGATGCGCACCACGACGCGTGCGCCGTTCCACGTGCCTTCAAGCGCCATCCCATCAGCCGTGTCGTCGATGTCCACCGAGATGGCTCCGTAAGGACCCGTGCCCTGCGCGCTATCTTTTTCGATGGACACCCGCATCGACCCGCTGCCAACCGTGCCGCTGATCTTGCCCTTCTGCAGCTTGAGGTTGGTGCGAGAGCCGATCAGGTAGGGCGGCCGAACCGTGATGGTCGACCAGGCCGAGCCGCGACGCACGCCTATCTCGATGCCGCCTTTGATTTCGGGCAAACCAAGGCCCGGACCACCGCGGCAACCACCCGACGCCCCCGCAAGACCAACCGCGATGGCGGTTACCGCCCACAATTTCCACGGCCCGCGCATCGGTTTTCGTACGATAGTGCGCTCTGCAATGGACGGCAACACAGCGTTCCCCTTTCCGGTTACCGACAAGACCCTCCCGAACGGCCTGCGCGTGTTCGTGATACTCACCGATTCGCCAGGCCTTTGTGCCTACTACTCGGTGGTCCGGACCGGCAGCCGCAACGAGGTCGAGCCCGGCAAGTCGGGTTTTGCGCACTTCTTCGAGCACATGATGTTCCGGGGCACCGCTCGCTACCCCACCAACAAGTACAACGACGTGCTCAAGGCGATGGGCGCCGACTCGAACGCCTTCACCTCGGACGACTTGACCGTGTATCACATCCTCGCGGGCAAGGCCGCTCTGCCCACCATCGTCGACATCGAGGCTGACCGTTTTCAGCATCTCGCTTACAGCGAGCCCGACTTCCAGAAGGAAGCCCGCGCCGTGCTCGGCGAGTACAACAAGAGCGCGTCGGATCCGATGCAGAAGATGGTCGAGGCGCTGTACGACCACGCGTTTTCCACCCACACGTACAAGCACACGACCATCGGCTTTCTGCGCGACATCGAGAACATGCCGAACCAATTCGCGTACTCGCAGCAGTTTTTCGACCGGTACTACCGGCCCGACAATGTCGTGCTGCTGGTCGTGGGCGACGTGACCGCGGACGAGGTCATGCCGCTCGTCGAACGGCACTACGCTGGCTGGAAGGCGGGTCCGGCACGCCCCGCGGTGCCGGCCGAGCCGAAGCAGAAGAAAGAAGCGCGCGTGGCCCTGCCGTGGAAGGGTGCGACGCTGCCGATCCTGCTCATGGGCTTCCACGCTCCCGCGTTCTCGACCACGAAGATCGACGGAGCCGCGCTGGATGTCCTGGCCGCGCTGGTGTTCGCCGAACGGGCGCCCCTGTACAAACGGCTGGTCATCGAGCAGCAGTCTGTCGACGAACTGTCCGGCAGCGCCGACTGGCACGTCGACCCCAACCTGTTTTCGATCTACGCCCGGGTCAAGAAGCCGGGCGATCTGACCGCGGTCGAGGCCGCCATCCACGCCGAGATCGAACGAGTCGGCCGCGACGGCGTCGACGCCAAGACCCTGGCCGAGGTCCGCTCGCACACCCGCTACGCGTTCGCAGCGAAACTGGACACCGCCGATCGAATCGCCCTGACCGCGGCCGAGTTCATCGCACTGACGGGCGGCCTGGGCGCCATCGACCAGTATTTCGCGCTGCTAGGCAAAGTGTCGAGCGATGACGTGCGCCGAGTCGCCAAGACCTATTTTCGCCCCGACAACCAGACCGTGGTCACCTTGAAATCGGACGCCCCTTGATGCAACGGAGACCATTCCTCATGCTACTCGCCGCCGCTCCCGCCGGTCCGCTGGTCGGTTCCTCTCGCAAAGGCAAGGGCCCCGGGGCTATGCGCACCGTGCAACTGCCCTCCCCCGGCAACCCGCTGTGCGCCTTGCGCCTGGTTTTTCAGGTCGGCTCGGCCGACGATCCGCCAGGCAAGGCGGGACTTGCCGCGCTGACCGCGGCGATGCTGGGCGAGAGCGGCACCAGGGCGCGTACCTGGGCCCAGGTCATCGACGCGCTCTACCCGATGGCTGCGCACATCCAGAGCTACGGCGATCGCGACAGCCACGTATTCGAGGGCACCATTCATCGTGACAACCTGGACGCGTATGCCGATCTGCTGGCGCAGCAGGTGGTGACGCCACGGTTCGATCGCGCCGACTTCGCTCGGCACAAGCAGAACGCAATCGATCACCTGGAAAAGACCCTGCGCGGCAACGACGACGAGGATCTGGGCAAGGAAGCGCTGGCGACCGTGTTGTACGCGAAGCACCCGTACGGCCGGCCCGCCGATGGCACGCTGGCCGGGCTTGCCGCCATCAGTCTCGACGACGTCCGGGCCTTCCACACCGGCCACTTCACGCAGGATCGCCTGATTGTCGGCGTCGCCGGCGGCGTGCCCGACGACTTCGCGACCAAGTTTGCCGCTCGTTTCGCCGCTCTGCCCACCGCCGGCAAGCCACGCGCGACGTTGCCGCCGGCCCCCGCGCGCAAGGGCTTCGATGTCCTGTTCATCGAAAAGGATGCCGCCGCCAACGCCATTTCCCTTGGGCATCCGCTGTCGATCACCCGCAGCGATCCCGACTTCTACCCGTTGGCGGTGGCGGCGTCGTACCTGGGCGAGCACCGCACGTTCAACGGCGTGCTCATGAACGTCATGCGGCAGAAGCGCGGCCTCAACTATGGCGACTACGCCTACGTCGAGAACTTCATCCAGGACGGCTGGTCGACGTTCCCGCTGGCCAACATCGGGCGCCGGCAGCAGCATTTCGAGATCTGGATCCGCCCGGTGGTGCCACACAACACGCTGTTCGCGCTCCGGCACGCGCTGCACGAGACCGACAAGCTGGTGCGCGAGGGCATTCCAGGGCGTGGCTTCAACGAAACCCGCGAGTTCCTGACCAGCTACTGCAACCTGTGGACGCAGGATATTTCGCGACGCCTGGGTTACAGCATCGACGCGGTGGTGGCGGGCAAGGACATCACCGCCGAGTTGAAGTCGCGCCTACCCGGCATGACCAAGGCCGATGTCGATCGAGCCGTCCGCAAGCACCTGATGCCGAAGAACATGGCGATCGCCATCGTGACCGACAAGGCACGAGCGCTGGCCGACAAGCTGCTGTCCGGCGAGCCCACGCCCATTGTTTACGACACCAAGGACACGCCTGCCGACGTGCTGGCCGAGGACAAGTTGATCGAAAAATTCCCCGTGCCGGTCAGCAAGAGCCGCGTCGAGATCGTCACCGTCGACAAGATGTTCGCCGGCTGACCGGCGCCGGCTGGCTGCTTCACAGGCCGAGGTAGGCGAGCAGATCCGCGACCTGCAGATCGGTCATCACCTCAAGCGAATAGAACGGCATCACGCCGCCTATGTTGAAGTAGCGGCCGTGCCGGATCTTCTCGACCACGACCGCGCGTGCGTTGTTGGGGAAGCTGCGCAAGGTGTCCTCTGGCACCACGGTGGGCCGAATGCCGAGCCGCCCGGCGCCGGTGTGGGGGGCGCCGTGGCAGCGCGCGCACGCCCGCTCCCAGGCCTGCTTGCCGCGCGCCTGGTCGCCGGGCAGGCCTTGCAACGAGGTCACGATGCGCACGACGGACAGTGGTACGGGATCACTGCGACCAGCGGGGCTGCGGGCGTCGAGGAATGCACCCAGTTGCCGGGCGGCATCCTCGTCAGGCGCCAGCTTGCGACCACCCATGAAGTCGGACAGGCAAGTGTTCACGGCGTCGAGCAGGCGCAGCTCGTAGGTACCCCACCACGAGCCGCGCCCGGCGCTATTGCCCAGGTTGTAGCCGCTGTCGAGCCGGCCCGGGATCACCGGCGGCGCCGCGGCATCAGCCGCGTGGCAAGTGGCGCACGAGAAGCGGTTGAAGGGACTCGTCGACAACCCGGGATCGGCGAAGCGACGCTCACCCAACTCGGCGGCCGGCACGTCGCGATCGCCACAACCTGCGATCAGGCACGCCAGCAGAAACCCGATCGCAGGGCCGCCGCGGTTCACGGGCTATGGACGATGCGGTTCATCAGGTTCATCTTTTCACCAGGTTCGGCACCAGGGCCAGGCCGTCCGGAAAGACCCCGACCGGCCGCGAGCCTAGGGTGGATTGGGTGCGCAGGTCCAGCCACACGACGCTGCCGGGGCCGGTATGATCGCCCTCGCACACCAGGTGGGCGCGCGTGCCATCGGCCGACACCAGCAGCATGTGCGCCAGCAGGCAATCCTGGGGCGACAGCGCGATCGTGGCCTGAATCTTCGGCGGCTCACCTGGCCGCGCGGGATCCAGCACTTGCACGAAATCGCCGGCTTTGCCCTGCTCGGGCACCAGAACACGGAAGTTGCCCGCGCCGGGCGCGAACGCCGCGAACACCGGGCTGCCGCGCAGGTTCAGCGTGCGTTTCGCATCGAAACCGCCGCCGCCGTCCTGGGCGGGATCGTACACGTCGATACCACCCCGACCGTTCGTGCCACCGCTCGGACCAAGACTCGATACCCAGACGGTGCCGTCGGGCGCCACCGACAAGGCGTAGGGGCAGCGCGCGCAGTTGGCGCCCTCAGTGGTGCCGGGGAGCTGCACGCGCCGCACCGGAAGCGTCGGGTCACGCACATCGACCACCGCGATCTGATCAGGGCCGCAGGTCGCGAACAAGGTGTGACCGTCGGCCGACAGGCGCACCCCGTGAGCCGCGGGACACAGTGCGACCCGTGCCGTCACGACCATCCGCTCGGTATCGAGCGCGATCAGGAACGAATCGCCCATGTGCAGATCCCCGGCCGCCGCGGCCCGCGACCACGCCACCACATCGTAGTGACTGACGTACAGGGTCTTGCCGTCGGGAGCGAGCGTGCTGTCGCCCGGATTCGAGTCCACACGTGCGCGCGCCACCTCGCGCCCGTCGGATGTGTTGAGCTTCAAGACGTAGCCTGGCAACTCGCCCGAGCCATGGACGCCATGCGGGCCACTGCCCGATCCCTTCACCGCCAGACTCAAGTTCACGTAGACGAAACGTCCGGCAGGATCGACCGACAGATGATGCGGGCCCTCCAGCTCGACCGGCGAGAATCCCACCGGGATGCGGCCCACCGCACCCGGTGCGTCGGGATCCACCACCGACAGCGTGTCGTCGAAGCTGTTGCTGGTGAGGATCTTGCCGCCGAGCGGCCCCGGCGCAACGGGATCGCGGCGAAACGGCCCGGGGCCATACACCGGCACTTCGTCGCCGCCGCAGCCGGCGCTTGCAGCCGCCGCCAGCACCGGCACGCACAGTAGCCATGGCCGCATGCAGTTCGACTCTGACGCGCTTGACCCCGTCCTGCAACCCTTCATGATGGGCCTCCGGATCGATGGCGAGCCCCGCACGGTACAGGATTGTCCGCAAGATCGCCGACGGCGGCATGGCGGAGATCTTCCTCGCCACCCAGCACGGCGCTGAGGGCTTCGAACGCCCGGTGATCGTCAAACGCATCCTGCAGGCGCTGCTGGCCGACCCGCAGTTCCGCAACATGATGATTGACGAGGCGCACATCGCGATGAGCCTCACCCACAGCAACATCGCGCAGGTGCTGGACCTGGGCCAGGTCAAGGGCCGCTACTTCCTGGTGCTGGAACTGGTCGACGGTTGGGACCTGAACCACATCTTGAACCGCATCAAGGGCAGCACCATCACACTGCCGCCCGAGATCGCGCTCTACCTCTGCGCCGAGGTGTGCCGCGCCCTCGGTTATGCGCACGCCCGCACGCGCGACGGCAAGCCGCTGGGCATCGTCCACCGCGACATCAGCCCGCACAACGTCCTCATCAGCGAGCAGGGCGAGGTCAAGCTGACCGACTTCGGCATTGCCAAGGCCCTGGGCCGGCGCGAGCGCACCGGACAGGGCGTGATCAAAGGCAAGCTGGCCTTCATGTCGCCCGAGCAGGCCGCGGGCGCACCACTCGACGCACGCAGCGATCTGTTCTCGGTCGGCACCATGCTGTATCTGCTGACCACGGGCCGCCGCCCCTTCGAGGCACCCACCGATCTGGAAGCCATCCTGCGTGTCCAGCAGTGCAAGTTCCCGGCACCCACCGAGGTCAAGCCCGACATTGCGCCCAAGCTCGCCGCCATCATCGCCAAGGCCATGGACCTGACTCCGTCGCAACGCTACCAGACCGCGGAAGAATTTCTGGGCGACCTGGAGACGGCGCAACGCACGGTGTTCCAGCCCGCGGGACAGACCGAGCTCAAGCGCTGGCTTGCCGAGCTGGGCAAGAAGGACAACCTGCCGCCGATAAGCCGCATGTCGCCCGCGCCCGGTGCGAACTCGACCGAAACGCTGGATCTGGAAGGCGCCGATCTGGTCTTCGAGGAACTTGCGGGCGAGCCCACGGTTGCCAGCAAGACCGGCAAGTCGAGTCTGCGCCCAGCGTCGGCCACGCCACCGCCGGTGCCGCTGGCGAGGCGCGCGCCTGCAGAGCAAGCCGCACCCACCGCCATTGCCGCCACTGCGGCAAGCCCGACTGCTGCGCCCGGCGACGGTACGTCGGCCCCGGTGAAGCTGGCCACCGGGAGCGGCAAGGTCAAGAGGCTAGCTGTCGTGGCGGCGCTGGCCGGCGCGGTCGCGATCCTGGCCGTGCGTTCACGGCCGAAACCGGATGCGGCATCAACCGCGACGAATTCTGATCCCAGCGCCACCGCACCCCCACCAAGCACCGCAGCGCCACCGATACCACCAAACGCCGCCACGCCCGCTGAGCCCCCGACTCTCGCCCCGGTACCGCCGGCGCCATCAGAGCCGCCGGCGCCGCAAGAGCCGCCGTCCGCGGTCACCCCCCCGTCGCCGACGCCCAGCATCGAGCCCACGCCCGAGGAAGACGAGGAGGCCCTGCTCAAGCGCAAGGTCGCCAACCCCACCGAGACCGTGATCGGCGAGGCCGAGGGCGAGCCGCCGCCACCCGCGAAAGTGGCAGCCACGAAGCGCTCGCTTCCCGCCGCGACCCCCGCCAAGCCCGATGCCAAATCGGCGCCCGCCGCCAAGCCCACTGCGATCACGACGGTGGCTCGCGAGCCCGAGACTGTCTCGGTCCATGTGGTAAGCAAGCCAGTTGGCGCCGTCATCAAGATCAAGGACCGGGTGTTTGGGCCTGCGCCGATGAATCTGCGCTTTCGTTCCGGCATCACCTACGACCTGTCGTTCGTGAAGACCGGTTACATCAGTGAGAGCAAGCGTTTCACGGTGTCCCGCCGCAAGAATCAGCAGATCGCGGTCACCCTGAAGAAGAAGGCCGGGCCGCCGCAGAAGAAGGGCTTCCTGCGCCGCCTGTTCGGGGGCTGACTCACCCGCTACCCGCCATGCGAATGACCCGCCCGCCGACGGCCACCGCGAAGCCTTCGTCGTGGCTGACCGCCAGCAGAGCCAGCCCGCCGCCAGCAAGGCCGCGCAGCAGGTCCGCCAGCGACTGCACCCGCGCCGGATCGAGGGCGCTGGTCGGCTCGTCCAGCAGCAGGACCTCAGGCTGCATCGCGAGCGCCCGGGCGATGGCGACCCGCTGCTGCTCGCCGCCCGACAGATCGCGCGGGTACGCTGCCGCTCGGTGAGCGACGCCGACTTGCTCGAGCAACGCCTGCGCCCGCACCCGCGCGGTCGCCTCGGCCTCGCGTCGCACCTGCACGGGTCCTTCCATGACGTTCTCGAGAACCGTCCGGTGCGAGAACAGGTTGAACGCCTGGAATACGAAACCAACGCGCGCCCGCATGGCCAGCGCCGCCGTGGCGAACCGCTCGGGCGAATCGCCCGCGGCGAGCAACACGTCCCCGACCGCGACGGTGCCCCGATCGGCTCGCTCGAGGCCATTGCAGCAGCGCAGGAGCGTCGTCTTGCCGGTGCCCGACGGACCCATCACCACAACCGCCTCCCCACCCCGCACCGCAAGCGAGACACCTTCGAACAGCGCGCGCCCCGCGAACGCCTTCGACAGCCCTTCGACCACGATGCCGCTCACGCGCCTGCCCCCAGTCGCTGCTCGATCCGACGCGCCAGCCGCGACAGCGGGTAGCTCATGGCGAAGTACAGCGCCGCGCACAGCAGGCCTGGCGCCAGCCAGCCGCCGCTGTCGACGGCGACAATGGTCATGCGCTTGGTCAACTCGACCACCGTGATGGCCGATACCAGCGAAGTATCCTTGAGCAAGGCGATGAAATCGTTGGCCACCCCCGGCAGCGAGAAACGCAACGCCTGGGGCAACACCACCCTTCGCAACGCCAGCCCCTCCGACATGCCCAGCGCCGCCGCCGCCTCGATCTGCCCGCGCGGCACCGCCGCGATACCCCCGCGGTACACCTCGGCTTCGTAGGCCGCGTAGTTCAGCCCCAATCCAAGCACGGCTGCAGCCCACGCTGGCAGCGCCAACACCGGCGCCAGCGCGAAATACAACACGTAAAGCTGCAGCAGCACCGGCGTGCCGCGAAACAGTTCGACGTACGCGGTCGCCAGCAGCGACAACAGCCGCCGCCACCGCCGCCGCGACGGCATGCGCACCACCGCCAGCAGCAGCCCCCACGACATCGCCAGCAGCATCGCGGCCGCCGCGATGAGCAACGTGATGCCCGCGGCACGGACAAACAGCAGGACATGGTCAGGTCTTATTCCCAAGTAAAAACCATCTGTTTCATGCCTATTTTCACCCATCACATGACCATTTATCCCGCCTGAGGTAGAGCGGGCGGTGACAGACGCATCGACGGGTGCCGCGAGCGCCGCCTGCCGCGCGCCATCGATGTGCCATCTCGCAAGAATCCCCCGCAGCTCACCCGACGCGATCATCCGCGCCAGAGCGCCATCGACCGCGCGCCACAGGTCATCCTCGGCCCACTTCACTCCGATCGCGTACCGGCCCTGTCCGAGATCGCCAATGGTCACCAGCCCCGGCCGCCGGCCGTAGCGGGACGCGATGATGTCGTCGAGCAGCACGGCCTCGATCCGGCCCTGCTCCAGGTCCATGTAAGGTTCCTCGACACCCTCGTAGGGCACGCGATCCGCGCCGACCCCGCCCAGAAGTTCCCAGGCCAGGGAACTCGCCAGGGTCCCCACCCGCCGGCCCCGCAGCGACGCCAGGTCGGACAGTCCGGTCGCGGCGACTCGCGCCGTCAGGCGCTCGGCAAACACGTAGTAAGGCCGTGAGAAATGCACCCTTCGGGCAAGCGCGGCGGTGACCTCCAGTCCGTTCATCGCGACGTCAAAGGTGCCCCGCTCGAGCGACGGCACCAGCGTCGACCAGTCGTTCTGGACGAACCGCGCCCGCGCCCCGAGATCGCGCGCCACCGCGGCCGCGATCTCGACTTCGAAGCCGGCCAGCTTCCCGGGTCGTTGCGCATCCTCGAACACGAACGGCTCGCCGCCTTGTAGATCACCGCCCCACAGCAATTCGCCCGTCCGCCGGATGCGTTCCATCCCGGTCTCGGCAGCGGCGGTGCCCGTCGCGGCGAATACGCAGGCGGCTAGCAGAGCGAGTGCCACGGGACCAGCCCGTGGCGCCGCGCGGGCGTCAGTCACCGCCGGGATTGTACATGCCCGGCAAGCGCGGACCGCGGCGTTCGCCCTGATTGCGGTCGCGATCCCGCTGGCCAGCGTCACCACGTCCGCCGCGATCACGATCGCGTTCCCGATCCTGGCCACGCCGGCGCTTGCGACGCTTGGGGCCCCCGCCCGGTTGGCCCTTGTTGTACTGCCCGCCACCGCCACCACCACCACCACCACCACCGCCACCACCACCACCACGCGGCCGCCCGCCGCCGCCCGGCCTGGGCACAGGGTGGGGATGCGGCTGCGCGGCGCGGCCCGGAATCGGCGGCAGCGATACCACCGGCGACGCGCTCCATTCCACGTAGGGCCGTATGTTCGCGTCGCGCACCGTTTGCCAGCGCGCCTCGAAGTCCTCCGCGGCGTCCGGCGTGGCGCCGTTCGATGCCGCCACCTGCGCGGGGCGGTTGAACCAGCCCTCGCTGTCGTCACCGCTCAGCACGACGTCTCCCGACAACAACCGCCCGGCCTCGGGCGTGTCGTCCCACACCGCCAGGTCGACGGCTGGCTGCTCCGAGTTGGCAGGGGCCAGAGCGATGTCGGGCAACGGCGGCAGGACCTCTGGTATCTGGGTCTCGAACACGATGGCCGGCGGGCGCACCGGGACTGCCGCCACGGGTTGCGGCCGACCGGGCGCGCGCTCACGCCCACGGTCACGGTCGCGCTCGGGCTCGGCGCCCCGCCGGCGCCGACGCTGGCGAGCGTGGAAGTCTGTGGCCGCGTGCAGGGCCTCGCGCTGATCGTCGTCGCCTGGATCAAACAGCTCACTGTCGAGGCCCGCGCATGAATCGCACAGCCCGCATTTCTCGCCCTCGGGCTCGCCGAAATACGGGCGCATCATCTGCACCCGGCAGCGCTGCGTGTTCATGTACTTCAGCAGATCCGCCAGCCGTCGCCTATCCGAGATCCGCCGCGCTTCGAACACGCGCGCAGCCTTGTCGACCTGCTCTCGCGTCGGCTTGGGCTCGACGCCCTTCCAGCGCGCAGCCTTCACCTCCTCGGCCACTCCCATGGCCTCCAATACCGACAGGACCACGCGCACCCGCCGCTCGGGCAGCGCCAGCGACATGGCGAGATCGCGTACCGATACTTCCTTGCCCTCGTCGGTCCAGGCGTAGAGCCCTTCCGCCACCAGCCGCGCTTGCGTCTTGGTGGGGTGAGCTTCCTTGAGAAAATGCTCCTGGATTGCGATGTCGTCGGGCTGGAACAGCAGCACGCAGCGGGCCATCTTGCCGTCACGTCCGGCGCGCCCGGCCTCCTGCACGTACGACTCGGGCGAGCCCGGCATCTGGTAGTGAATGATGTAGCGAATGTCCGGCTTGTCGACGCCCAGACCGAAGGCGTTGGTGGCAATCATGACCACCTTGCGCCCGGTCGACATGAACGACGCCTGCGCCTTTTCGCGGTCGTCGGTCGTCATCTTGCCGTTGTAGCGCTCGACTGGAATCTTGCCGTGGCGAAGCGCGACGTAAAGCTCGTCCACCGCGCGCACCGTCGAGCAGTACACGATGCCCGGCCGTCGCAACTGCTGGATGAGCTTGCCCAGCACGCGCAGCTTGTCGGCCTCGCCGGCCACTTTCCGGACATCGAAGGCGAGATTCGGACGGTGGAACGAGACGCGGCAGACCTTGGCGTCTTTCATCCCCATCTGGTGCAGCACGTCCTCGGCCACCGCCGGGGTCGCGGTCGCGGTCAGGCCCAGGATGGGCGGGCGACCCAGCACTTCGGCGGCGCGCCGCAGACCCAGGTACGCCGGCCGGAAGTCGTGGCCCCACTGCGACACGCAGTGAGCCTCGTCCACGCAGAACAAAGAAAACTTCACCCCTTGCAGGGACTCTTGCACCGTTGGCGAACACACCGACTCGGGCGTGATGAGCACCAGTTTGATGCGGCCGTCGCGGACAGCTTCCAGATCGGCTGCGCGTTCCTTGGCCGTGCGGGTCGAGTCGATGCGTGCGACCGGCACGCCGGCGGCCTTCATCTTGCCGACCTGGTCCTCGATGAGCGCGATGAGCGGCGACACCACCAGGGTCGGCCCCGGCAGCACCAGCGAGGGTAGCTGGTAGGTCAGCGACTTACCGCTGCCGGTGGGCATGATGGCGAGCGTGTCCCGCCCGGCCAGCACGGTCTCCATCACCTCGGCCTGACCGGGCCGCAGCTCGCGGAAGCGAAGCACTTCGCGACCGCGCGCCAGTGCCGCTGTCAGGACCGGCGAGTACTCGGGCGGCGCCGCCGGAACCGACTGCGACACCAGCAGGCCAGACATGGTGGCCACCGAAGCAGGCTCCGCCAAGAAACGATCCGGCGCGGTCGAACCAGGCTCGTCGGTGTCATCAAGTCGGATGACAACCGTGGGCTCGCTTTCGTCCGCCGTGGCGGTCGCTGTGTCGTCGGAGGCGGCAAGGTCCTCGCCCGCTTCCCCGCGTGGGTCGTTACTCAGTCTGCACTCCTATGGCACTTGATGGGCCGGGGCCACTGACCGCGCGCAAGCGCTGGTCCGACGCCCCGGGTCCACGAAAAAATCCGCTGTCCCCCCTGGCCAACCGACAATGTCCGAGGACCTCCTCGACCGGCCCGGCGCCCCCTCGGATGCTCAAACCCGGGTCGGGGGGCGCAGGCGCAAATTACCACACGGTCTGTGAAAAGCGAGCAAGTTATTGCCTCACCAAAGGACCGTGCTGCGCACTGACCATCCGGCGCAACCCGATGCCTGGGTGGCACGCGTTCTGCTGAAGGCCTGGTCATGTCGCCGCTTTCCGACTGGCTTCCGGACGATCGCCCGCGCGAGCGCCTCGCCACCCGAGGCGCCGCCAGCCTGTCCGACACCGAGCTGCTCGCCATCCTTCTCGGCACCGGCCAGCGCGGCCGCAACGTAGTCGAGGTCGCAAGTGGCCTGCTGACCGAGCTGGGATCGCTACGCGGGCTCACGCTGGCGTCCGACACCGAGCTCACCTCGCAACCCGGTATCGGCGCCGCGCGCGCGGCCGTGATCCAGGCGGCGCTGGAACTGGGCCGGCGCACCGTCGGCACACGCCCGCAACGCGGACAACGCCTGGCCGCCGCCAGCGAGGTGTGGGCGCACTACCGCGCCCGGCTGGCTTGGGCCCCGGTCGAGGAGTTCTGGATGCTGGCGCTCGACGTGCGCCACCGGCTGGTGGCCGAGACCTGCGTCGCGCGCGGCTCGCTGACTGGCGTCGAGGTGCATCCGCGCGATGTCTTCCGGCCACTCATCCGGTCGGCTGCCGCCGCGGTCATCTTTTGCCACAACCATCCCTCGGGCGATCCGTCACCATCTCGCCAGGACATCGATCTCACGGCGCGCCTGCGCGAGGTGGGCGACCTGTGCGGCATCACTGTGCTCGACCATGTGGTGGTCGCTGCCGAGGGCTTCGCCAGCCTGGCCGAGCGGGGCTGGGCGTAGCGAACCGCGACCCACAGGTAGACGACCGTCGGCTTTCTGGACGAGCGTGGCGGCCGCCCTAGAATCGGACCGTGCGAAGAGTCTTATGTCCCGGCGTCGCCGCCATCCTGTGCGCCGCTGTCCCCGCGCTGGCCGGTTACCCCGACCTGGTCGGTACGCGGCCCATCGGGATGGGCGGCGCCCTGCGCGCGGCGGCCACGGGAGACGCCGCGCTGGGACTGAACCCGTCCGGCATGTCGCTGGTCCGCAGCTACGCCATCGAGGGCAGCTACCAGTACGCGCGGCCCGGCTCGGCCAACCGCGCCCACGTCTCGATCGTCGACTCGACGTCCACGTTCAACCTGTCGGGGGGCGTCTACTACACGTACCACAACCTCGCGGCGCCGACGGCGATGCCGATGTCGATGCCGATGTCGGGCAAGCGCACCGGCCACGAAGCCGGCATCGCCCTGTCCTTCCCGATAGGCGACAGGGTCTTCGTGGGGGCCCTGGGCAAGTACCTGCGTCTGGGCGACGATCCAGCGACCGCCGGCAACGATCCCTTGCGGGACTTCAACGTGGATGTCGGCGTGACCGTGCGGCCCGCCAACAAGCTGTCGGTGGCGGCGGTCGGCTACAACCTGAACGACCTGAAGCGCCCGGACTTACCCCTGGCCCTGGGACTCGGCGCGGCGTTGTCGGTCCTGCCTGACTTCATGCTGACGTTCGATGCGCTCGTCGATTTCACCACGTCCGATCCCAATCGTGGCACGGCGCTTGGCCTGATGGGCGGCGGCGAGTACGTTTTCGACAAGCGCTTCGCAGTCCGCGCCGGTGGTGGCCGCGAGGCGCTGTCCGGCAACGGCTACATCGCGGGCGGGCTGTCGGCGCTGTCCGAGGTGGGTGCCGCCGACGTGGGCATGCGGCAGGACATCGCGGGCCAGACCCGAGCCACCGTCGTGGGCGTCAGCCTGCGCTTGTTCATCCAGTCTCCCTGATCTCCTCCTGATATCCTCCCGCACGCTTGACGCCATCGAAGGCATGGTCGGGGACGCGGAACCTTTCTCGCGCAGCGTTGTCTGAACCAGCGTGGAGGCCACGCTGCGCCGTCGCCTTGGCGTCTTTCCCGGCACCGCGCGGGGCCCGCTTCCGCCGATGAGTATCGCCGAGCGGCTGCTCATCAACCGGCTGCGCCAGCGGGATGAGCAAGCCTTCAACGAAGTGGTACGCCAGCACGGCGACAAGGTCTTCAACCTGGTGCTGCGCATGGTGGGCATCCGGGCCGAGGCCGAGGACATTGCCCAGGAAGTCTTCGTCACGGTGTTCAAGAGCATCGACACCTTCCGCGAGGAGGCCAAGTTCTCCACCTGGCTGCTACGCATTGCCGCCAACCACGCCAAGAACCGAATCAAGTACCTGGCCCGACGCGAGACCGACCGGGACGGCCTTGACCACGCGCTGGAGACCCAGGTCGACCCCGACGCCGCCACCAGCGGCGCTCACACGCGCGGTCCCGAGGCCGCGCTGCAGGCGGCCGAGATCGAGGAGCTGATGCAAGCGGCGATCGCGACCCTGGACGAGGACCAGCGCCTGCTGGTGATCTTGCGCGACATCGAGGAAATGAGCTACGAGGAGATCTACGAGATCACGGGACTGCCGGAAGGCACCGTGAAGTCGCGTCTGCACCGGGCGCGCACCGCGCTCAAGGAACGACTTGAGAGCAAGTTCGAGGGCAGATGAGCGCCACCGAATCGCACACCATCATCGAGGAATCCTTCTCCGCCTACATCGACGGCGATCTCGGTCCCGACGCCAAGGTGCGCCTGGAACAGCATCTGGCGGGGTGCCTGTCGTGCCGGGTGCACCTGGAAAAGTTTCGTCGCACCGTGGGCCGCATGGCCGACTTGAAGCGGTCCGCGCCGCCATCGTTTCTGGCTGACATCCAGAGCCAGATCCACCGCCGTTCGCGCGGCCGCTTCTTCGGGCGACGCTGGCTGCTGTTTGGACGCATCCCCTTCGAATGGGTATCGCTGGTGATGATCGTCGCGATGCTGGTCTACTACATCGCCACGCTGCAGGGTGCGCCCACGGGCGTCACGCCAGTACCGTGACGGCGGCCCGCCCCTCCGTCAATCAACCGCGACGATGAGCACCTTGAGGTACTGGCCCTCACCGAACCCCGGCGGCAGCGGGTGGTCGGGACCGGGACCTTGGCGTTCCAGGATGCGCACCTGTCGGCCGGCCTCCTTGGCGCCTGCCGCAACCACGCGCTCGAAGTCTTCGGCGCTGACGTTTTGCGAGCACGAGCAAGTCACCAGCACGGCGCCCGGCGCACACGCTGTCAGGGCCAGGGCGTTGAGTCGCTCGTAGCCCTTGCGCGCGGCTTCCAGATCCTTGCGTGCGCGCGCGAACTTCGGCGGGTCGATGATCACAAGATCGTACGAGCGCGGGGTCGCGGTCTCGAGGAAACGGAAGCAGTCGTGCTCGACCGCGCGGACCGCGAGACGGTTGGCCGACGCATGCGCGTTGATGCGCGCTACCGATCGTGCCGAGGTGTCCACCGCTGTGACCTCGGCGGCGCCACCGCGCGCCGCCTGCAGCGCGAAGCCGCCCGCGTACGAGTAGCAATCGAGCACCCGGGCACCGGGCGCGAGTGCCCCGACGCGCATCCGACTCGGCCGCTGATCGACGAACATACCGGTCTTCTGGCCGCTGAGTGGCTCGACTTCCAGGCGGATGCCGTCCTCGACACATGCCACGTGCGTACGCGGCTCGCCCGCCACAACTTGGGTCTGCGAAATGAAGCCCTCCAGCGCCGCGTAACTTGCCGCAGCCACCTCGTACATCGTCACCGGGGCCAACTCGGCTGCCAAGGCTGCGAAAATGTCCTCGCGCCTGGTCGCCATCCCCAGAGTCGTTATCTGCACCGACACCGCATCACCGAACACATCGACGACCAACCCGGGCAGACCGTCACCTTCGCTGTTGATGAGGCGGTAGGCGGTGGTGGTGGGACCGGGCAAGCCGAGCCGCCGGCGCAGCGCCCTGGCCGCGCCGATTCGACGGCGGAAAAACGCAGCGTCAATAGGCTCGTCGCTGCGCGTGAGCAGGCGCAGCGGAATCTGCGAGCGCGGGTTCCACATGCCGCGCCCGATGAGACGCCCGTCCTGATCGCAGAGCGCCACTATGTCGCCGGCTTCCGCCGTGCCTTCGACTCGCTCGATGGCGTTCGCGTACACCCACGGATGCCCGAACCACAGCGGCCGGGCCCGTCCTTGCCGCAGCACCACCCGTGGCCCCCCCACTGAGGCTGATCCAATACTGGCACCACTGGGCGGACGACTGGGCGCGCGGTGAGGCGCGCCACCGCGAGGGTCGGCCGCACGCCCATGCGGAGTCTCCGTCGGGCGTCGAGAGGGTTTCGTTTTCGCGGGCATCGACGCATTATAGGCGGCGGTGTCCTCGACGCTCGTTCTTCTGGTGCTTCTCTCGCAAGCTGAGCCCGCGCCACCCGAACCTGTGCCCGCAGGGACGCCCGCGACCCCTGCCCCGCTGCCCACATGGGGCCCTGAGATCGTCGCCACGCCGCCGACGGCAATCTCGGTGTCAGCGGGCCTCGGCTTCCGCCTGTCACCGGCCGCAGACGACATGCCACCACGCTTCGGCCTCGCGATCGGCACTGCCATCGACCACCGCTACGCCCTGGTTTTCGACCTGGTCGACTTCGGCGTCGCTGGCGTTTTCACCTTCCAGCGCCACAACCGGGACGTGCAGGGCTCGATCCGCACCGCCATCGACAAGGATATGCCGATCGACGACGTCCGACAGATCTCCACCTTCGAGTTCGCCGCGCTCCAGACCGCGGGCGTCAGGCTAGGCCCCGTGCACACCTGGCTCGCGGCCGGAGCCGGGCTTGCCATCGGGCTGTTCCAGAGCCGCGAGGTCGCCTACCGCCCCGGCGAATCGCGCACGACCGGGCCGGTTGCGTGCGGCGCTGCGGGCGTCGACATCGAATTCAGGGATGGCGTCGCACTGGGCGTCCGCCTGGACTTTTCCCACCGCCTCGTGCGACGAAGGTTCACTCCCGACAAGGGCGAGCCCCTGCTGGTGTTCGGCGATCACGCCAGTTTTGCGGCCAACCTGCTCTACCGTTTCTGATCGGACCGCATGCCACCGCCGCTTCATGATCGCCGGTTTGTCGTTGTATCCGGCAAGGGCGGCTGTGGCCGCACCACCATCGCCGCGGCACTGGCCCGCGTGGCAGTGCGCGCTGGCCGGCGGGTGCTGCTGGCGCAGATGGAGTCTCCTGATCGCCTGGCACGCCTGCTCGGCCATGCGAGCCCCATCGGGCCCGAGGTAACCCAAGTGGCGCCCGGGCTTTGCGCAGTGAACATGACGCCCCAGACGGCGTTGCACGAGTACGGACGCAAGGTGCTCCACTACGAGGCACTGGTACGCGCGGTGTTCGACAACCGGGCGGTGCGTGGGTTCCTGGGCGCGGTGCCGGGCCTCGACGCATACGCGATGCTGGGCAAGACCTGGTGGCACACCACCGAACTCGATGGCAGCCGGCCACGCTACGATCTGGTCATTCTCGACGGACCCGCGTCCGGTCATGCCACCAAGATGCTGCACATCCCCGAGGCGATCCTGGCCGCGATGCCGCGCGGCCCGCTGGCGCCCGACGCGCGCGCCATGCGCAGCCTGTTCTCGGATCCGGCGCGCTGTGCGTTCGTCATCGTGACCCTGGCCGAGGAGTTGCCCGCGCGCGAGACCAGTGAGCTCGCGCGAGAAGTTTCAGGCCCGCTCCGCATGCCGCTGGGCCCGCTTGTCGTCAACGGCTTGCCCGCCGCCAGCCTCGCGCGGCCCGAGTTGGGGGCGATCCTGGAACGCGTTTCCGGGTCGACCGGCGACGCTGAACTCGACGCCACCCTGGCCGGAGTTGCGCTGCTACGGCGCCGGCGCCAGGAGGCCGAACAGATCCTGGCCCGACTGCGCGCAGATCCCGGCCTACCGACAATCGAACTGCCGCGCTTGCCGCGAACCGATCTCGGCCCCGCCGACGTCGAAACTCTGGCCGACGCCCTGCGAGCCGGCATGGGGTCGGCCGAACTCGGAGCCGGCTACTCCAGCACCAGCAATTCCTGATTGGCCTCGACGGTGCTGCCTTCGGCGGCGCGCAGTTCGAGCACCCGACCGTCGCGAGGCGCGCGGATCTCGTTCTCCATCTTCATCGCTTCAATGACCAGCAGCGGCTTACCAGCAGCGGCTTGCTCGCCGGCCTTGACCAGCACTTTCACCAGACGTCCGGGCATCGGCGCCCGCACGACCAGCGGTCCTGCCTTGACCGGCGCCCGCGTGGCGACCGCGGCCAGGGCCTGTGACTGAGCGTCGGCCACCTCCACCACCAGCGTCTGTCCGCGCACCGTCACCGCCAGAGCGCCGCCGGCCGGCTGCACGTCCGTCACCACCACACGGCTGCCCTCGAGCCACAGGTACTGCCCGGCCGCCACGCTGCGCGGAGCAACCTTGGTCTCGCGCCCATCGACCAAGGCACGCAGCTCGCCGCCGGGCAACTCCTCGATCTCGACGGTGCGCGTCTGGCCCGCCACCGTGATCGCGTAGCGACGAATCACAGTCGCGCCCGTTCTCAGCCCTCGATGAAGCTCTTGAGCCGCTTGCTGCGCGACGGGTGGCGCAGCTTGCGCAGCGCCTTGGCCTCGATTTGCCGGATGCGCTCGCGGGTGACCTCGAAGTCCTCGCCCACCTCTTCAAGCGTGTGGTCGGACTTCTCGCCGATGCCGAAGCGCATGCGCAGCACCTTTTCCTCGCGCGGGGTCAGGGTCGCCAGCACCCGCCGGGTCTGCTCGGCCAGGTTCATCGAGATCACGGCGTCGGACGGCGACACCACGCTCTTGTCCTCGATGAAGTCGCCGAGATGCGAGTCTTCCTCTTCGCCGATGGGCGTCTCAAGCGAGATTGGTTCTTTGGCGATCTTCAGGACCTTCCGCACCTTGTCGAGCGGAAGCTCCATCTTCTCGGCGATCTCTTCCGGCGTCGGCTCACGGCCAAGCTCCTGCACGAGGTAGCGGCTGGTGCGGATGAGCTTGTTGATGGTCTCGATCATGTGCACCGGGATGCGGATGGTGCGCGCCTGATCGGCGATGGCGCGGGTGATGGCCTGCCGGATCCACCACGTGGCGTAGGTCGAGAACTTGTAGCCGCGGCGGTATTCGAACTTGTCGACCGCCTTCATCAAGCCGATGTTGCCTTCCTGGATCAGGTCCAGAAACTGCAGGCCGCGATTGGTGTACTTCTTGGCGATCGACACCACCAAGCGCAGGTTGGCCTCGACCAGCTCCGCCTTTGCGATCTCGGCCTGGTGCTCGCCGTCCTCAATCTCTCGGGAGGTCTCGCGCAGCATGTCTTCCGACAGACGCGCCTCTTCCTCGACATTCTTGACCTTCTTCTGGGCGTTGGCGACGACCCTGGCCAGTTCCTCAAGCTCCTCGGCGCGAATGCCCAGTTTCTTCGCCACCGTCTTCTGGCGCACCGGCGAGGAGCGGATCTCGCGCAGAGTCTTGCGGAACTCGCGCAGACTCATGCCCGCCTTGGCCTCGCAATCACCAATCTCGTGGTTGGCAGCCTCGATGCGAGTCACAAACTCTTTCAGGCTCGCGACGATGCGATCGATCTGCTTCTTGTTCATGCGCAGCTCTTGCAGCGCCTCGAACATCTCGGTCTTGAAGCCGGCGATCTGGGCCTTGCCGCGCTTCCGCGACACTTCCGACGTCGTTGCGACGTCGATCTTCTCTTGAACGCGCTGCGCCTCCTTGTGCAGCCGGCGCACCTTCTCGATGACCTTGCACACCCGCTCGATGTGCCACTGCTCGTCGAATTCGGCGTCCTCCTCGTCGGCGTCCTTGACCACCTCTTTGACCCGGATCTTGGCCTTGCGCAGGTTGTCGCCCAGTTCCAGGATCGCCTCGACGGCGACCGAGCAATTGAGCACCACCTGCAGAACTCGCCGCTCGCCGTCCTCGATGCGCTTGGCGATCTCGACCTCACCCTCGCGGGTGAGCAACGACACCGATCCCATCTTGCGCAGATACATGCGGACCGGATCGTTGGTCTTGGAGTAGCCGTCCTCCTCCTCCTCCTCCTCGGCCTCGGGCTTCGCCGCCGGCTCGTCCTCCGCGTCGTCCGTCGGGGCGGCGGCAGCGGCCGGCTCCTCGTCGGCGCGTTTATCGGTCACCTTGACCTGCGATGACGAATCGACGATCTCGATGCCTTCGCCACCCAGGGTCGACAACCAGTCGTCGATCTGCTCGGACGACACGATGCTGTCCGGCATGTGATCGTTCACCTCGTCGTAGGTAAGAAAGCCCTTGGCCTTCCCGATCGAGATGAGCTCTTTTTTCTTGCGGTCGGTCTCCTTGACGGAATTCGCCTTCTTGGACGGGATCTTGATCTTGTGATCCTCGTCCTCGTCGTCATTGTCGCCGCCGAGTGAATCTTCGCCGTCTTGGATCATGTCTTTCCGGCCTCAGTTGGGTTTCGCGAGCCCTTGCTTGATGCGGATGAGTTCCATCTCACGAACCGAGATGGCGCGCGCCGTATCCTCGTCGCCTCGGGACAGCGCCTCGCGCTGCTGCCGTCCCAATAAGGTGATCTCGGCGTCGACGCGGGATCGTTCCAGGCGGGTCACCAGCGCCCGAAGCGCCCGGTCCACCGCCTCGACGCCATCGTACCTGCCGTCCATGATGGCGGCGCCCACTGCCCGCCGTATGTCGGGAGGCCCCGCGTCCAGCCACGCCGGCACGTCGGCCGCCGCGCCCTGTTCCAGCGCGTCGAGCGCACACCGGTAGATCTGTCGCACCCCCGCGTCCAGAAGCAGATCCAGCGCACGACGTGCCTCCGGCATGCGCGCCAGATCGGGCCGGGCCGCCAGCAGCACAACCACCTCAAGCTCGTCCCGCGGCGGAATGCGGGCGCCCTCTGCGGCCAACTCGTGTCCGGGAGCCGACGACAGGAGGCCCGCCGGCCCACCGCCGGCCGTCCGCTCGCTCTGCGGGCGGCGATCCACACGAGCCCCGCGCACCGAGCGCAATACCTGCTGCAGCGACAGCCCCAGAGCGCCGGCCAAGCGTCCCACGTAGAGTTCGCGCTCGGTTGCGTTGCGTACACGCGCGATCACCGGCGCCGCCAGCTCGAGCGCCTGCACACGACCCGGGATGGTCGCCTCCGCCTCGCGGGACACGTCGTCGATGAACTGCTCGACCATGGGGCGCGCCCCGGCGAGCAGTTCCCGGAACGCCTCGACGCCCTCGCGCCGCACGAAATCATCGGGGTCCATGCCGGTCGGCATGCGCGCCAGGTAGCCGTCGACGCCAGCCTCGACGAACATCGGCAGCACCTTGCGTGCGGCCCGCTGCCCCGCCTCGTCACCGTCGAATACCACAACCACCCGGCTCGCCAGGGTGGAGAGCTTCGCTACCTGCTCGGCGGTCAACGCGGTTCCCATCGGAGCTACGGTTTCTTCGACACCGGCTCCGTGCAGAGTGAGCACATCGAAATTGCCTTCCACCACCACCGCGGTGCCGCTCTTGCGGATGGCATCGAGCGCCAGAGGCAAGCCGTACAGCTGCTCCTTCTTGTGGAACAGCGGCGAGTCCGGCGAATTGACGTACTTGCGATCCTTGGCCTCGGGATCGAGCAGCCGCGACGAGTATCCCACTGGTCGTTTTTGGCGGTCGAGCACCGGCAGCATGACCCGGTCACGGAAGAAGTCGAACTGCCCGCGCTCGTTCTCACCGGTGAGGCCAAGCTGCAGGGCGAGGTGCGGCGGGACGTTCTTGTCGGCCAGATGCGACTGCAGGGCATTCCAGCTCGCCGGCGCGTAGCCGACCCGGAAGCGCTGAAGCGTCGCCGGCAAAATGCCGCGGCCCTCGACGTAGGCGCGCGCCGCGGTACCGGCGCTCGCCTGCAACTGGCCCTCGAAGAATGCGGTCGCGATCTCCATCGCGGCACACATGCGTTCCTTCTCCGACTGCTGCTCGGCGGCGGCCTTGCGCTCGGCCGGCGACTGCGGCTTCTCGGGCAGCTCGACCGCGGCCTGCTGCGCCAGATCTCGCAGGACCTCCATGAAGGAGCGCTTGTCGATGCGGGTGAGAAACTCGAACACGTCGCCCTTCTCGCCACAGCCGAAGCAATGAAAGAATTGTCGTTGTTCGTGCACGTGGAATGAGGGGGTTTTCTCACTGTGAAACGGGCAGAGGCCCTTCCAGCTCCCGGTACCCGCGCGCCGCAGCTCCACGTGCCGCTTGACGACTTCGACGAGGTTCGTTCGCTCGCGAACCTCGTCTATTTTTTCGCGTGGAATCAGTGACAAAGCGGAACCCTACACCGCAAGAAACGCGGAGCCTTATTAGCTCAGCATGCGCGCCAGTCAAGCGCCGAAGACAGCAGCAAGTCGGCGCCCCCGCGCGAGAGCGCCGCTTTCGTCATTGCCCCTCGCCGCCCTTGAGTTCGACCTCTTCGGCCCGGCGCACGATGATGAACTCAACGCGGCGGTTCTGGCTCCAGCAGTCCTCGTTGTGCTGGTTGCAGATCGGCTTGGTCTCGCCGTAACCCTTTGACCGCAGGCGTCCCGGCTCGACCCCGCGCTCCTCGATTGCGCGCATGACCGCGCGCGACCGGCCTTCGGTGAGATCGAGGTTGTGATCGTCGGAGCCGCGCTCGTCGGCGTGGCCCTGGATCTCGAGCTGCAAGAGTTGCGGGTTGCCCTTGATGGTGGATGCGATGGCGTCGAGCAGCGGGAACGAGATCGGCTTGATGTCGTACTTGTCGGTCTCGAAGTAGATCTTGTCCAGGATCTCGAGCTTGCCCTTGCGCACGATGACCCGGCCCTTGTCGGGGCAACCGTCGTCGTCTTCGACGCCGTTGTAGGTCTCGGGATCGTTCGGACACTTGTCGTTGACGTCGAGGATCCGGTCCTTGTCGTTGTCGGGATCCGGGCAGCCGTCCTTGTCCTCGAAGCCATCCTTGTCCTCGGGATCGTTCGGGCACAGATCATCGACGTCGAGGATGCCATCCTTGTCGTTGTCGGGATCCGGGCAGCCGTCTTCGTCCTCGAAGTTGTCCTTGTCCTCGGGATCGTCGGGGCACTTGTCGACGTCGTCGGGAATGCCGTCACCGTCGCGATCATTGCTGGCGTTGTCGGGGCAGCCGTCCTCGTCCTGGAAGCCATTCTTGGTCTCCGGATCGTTCGGGCACTTGTCGTCCACGTCGAGAATGCCGTCCTTGTCGTTGTCGGGATCGGGACAGCCGTCCTCGTCCTCGAAATCGTCAAAGTCCTCGGGATCATCCGGGCACTGGTCGACGTCGTCCTTGTAGCCGTCGCCGTCGCGGTCACCGATCGACGGCTCGAAGATGATGCCTGCGAACAGTCGGCCGCCCTTGGCCGAGCCGTACGAGTGCATCAGCGCGTAGCCGCCACCGATGGTGAAGAACGAATTTCGCGCCAGGTAGACCTTGATGCCGGCCAGCGCCTCCGTGTTGGGGCCCAGAGTGCCGCCCGCGCCACCTAGCTTCTTGCCGTCCATTGGGATGATGGAGATGACCTCGGCCACCACCTCGAATTTCTGGGGCACGATGCCGAACGCACCCGCCAACCCGCCCAGGATCTCGTTGCCGACAGCGATGCCCAGGCCGGTGTTGGCCGGCGTCATCATGACCTGGTGGTCGAACGACATGTCGTTGTCGATGAACTGCGACCGGTTCGGGCGTATGCGCATGCCCGCGTTGAGCGCCAGCTTGACCCGCCCGGCCTTGCCGAGCTCGGTATCCACGATGAGCGTGGGCTGGAAGATGGTCTGGCCTTCACCAAAGAAGGTTTTCTTGCTGCCGGTGCCCAGGATGACGGTCGGGATGACCGACAGGCCCAGCTTGTTGCGGCTGGCGTTCGACAGCCGCAGCTTCGGGTGAATCATCAGATCGCCCAGACCCTGCGGCCCGAACCTGAAATCGTTGTCGTCGTTGGTGTTGGCGTTGGTGCCGGGATCGTCCGGGTTGGCGTTGCCGCTCAGGACGTTGATCGGCAGCACCATGCCAAGCTCGATGCCGATCTGGCGCATCTGGAAGATGCCGACAGCGCCCTGCAGCGACGGCGTGACATGGTTCTCGACGGTGAACTTCTGGTCGCCGCTGCCGAGCACCAGCGGCGTGCGCGCCCAGGTCGCAACCAGACCAAACGAGAAGTCCTTGGGCGCCAGGATCTGCGAGGCATTCAGTGTGATGAACCCTTTCGAATCCATCGCCGGGCGGAACAGCTGCAGATCGATCGGCGCTTGCTTCAGCTCTGCGCGCGCGGTCGCCACCAGCCCAAAGAGGAGTGCCGCTCCGAACGCCAGTCGTCGCAAATGCATGGAGGTCTCCGTTGTGGGGGCCCGCTGGCCCGCGCCGCGTAGGCTGAGCTAAATCCGCGAAAAGTTGGCACGTTGTACCTCGCCAGCTCTGAAGGTGTCAAAGGCCACACCGGCGTCGGCCGCGCGGCGGCGCGGAGTGTGGTAGGGACGACCCGGCGATGATCCTGCTGTCGAGCGCGCTACGTCCCCCTGGCCACCTGGGCATCCCGGCGCTGGCGCAGCTGTGCGGCGAGGTCGGTGGCGACGGCCTCGCACTGGGCGCCGGGTTCTGGCTGGCCATGCTGCCGACGCTGCGGGCCGAGTGCGCCGGCGTCGGCGTGCCGATAAGAGTGATGCTGGCGCCGGTGCCCGAGGTGCCGCTGGCAGAGGGCAAGCGAATGCCCCACCTGGCGGCCCACGACGACAAGGAGGAGCGCCTGGCCGCGGTCGAGCACGTGCGCAAGGTGATGGAAGCCGGACGCGAGGCCGGCGCGATCGACTTCGCGGTGCACTTCGGTCGGGTGGCGATGCGGGCGCCCGAGGCCGAGGTCATGCGCAGCATTCACCGCAGCGAGATGAGCGAAGGCCAGCCGGGCGCGCGCGCGCTGACCCTCGTGCTTGAGGAGCGCCGCAAGGTCGATGAACGGGTGCTCGACGCCTGCCGGCGGTCACTGGAAGACGTGGTGCGGTTATGCGAGCGCATCGGCGTGCGCGCGGCCATCCACCTGGGTAACCGACCGTGGCGGGCGCCGGGGCCGAGGGAAGCGCTGGCGTTGCTGCGCGACTTCTCGGGCGGGCCAGTCGGGCTGGTGTGGGCGCCCGCGCGGCTAGCGGCGCTGGCGGCGATGGGCTTGCCAAGTTCTCCCGAGCGTCACGCCGAACTGCGCCGCGTGGCCACGCTGGTTCACCTGAGCGATGCCGTCGGCGTCCACGATGATCTCCTGCCCGGACTGGGCGAGTGCGCCGCCGAAGACTTCGATGGAATCGACGTCAACGTGCCGGTGATCCTGGCGGGGCGGGCCGACTCCAGCGCCCAGGAAATCGCAAGCGCGCGCGAGGCGGTCGAGAATCGACTCAGGCAACGAGCTCGGTCAGCTGCTTCGTGATGCCGGCGCGGATCGCTCCCGATAGCGGCGACAACAGGAACCCGATGTCGACATCGACGCGCAGACGCGCGGCCTCGACCGAGACGCTGGCCTTCAAGCCTTTGCGGGTCACCAGCAGCCGATCTTCGCCCTCCCATGTGCACGTGACCCCGTACTCCTGTTCGAGCTTGGCCTTGGCGCGGCCAAGCCGGGTGCGGGCTTCGGGCACCGGCAACACGTGGGGGATGTCGAGATCGAACTTCGGCATGGCCGCAACACTTACCACGCAGGCTATGCTCCGCGCATGTCCGAAGCGCCGTCCCAGGTACCTGGCCCGCGCCTGACCTCCCTGGCCAGCACATGCGGCTGCGCCGCCAAGGTACCTCCCGGCGAATTGCGCCGGATCATCGGGCAACTCGGCCACGCTGGCGGCGCGCGCCACGCCAACGTGCTGGTCGGCACCGAGACCGGCGACGATGCGGCGGTGATCCGACTGCGCGACGATCTGGCGCTGGTGTTCACCACCGACTTCATCCCGCCGGTGTGTGACGATCCGTTCCTCTACGGCCAAATAGCTGCCGCCAATGCCATCTCCGACGTGTTCGCGATGGGCGGCCAGCCCATCGCGGCTCTGGCTGTGTGCGCGTTCCCCGAGGCGCTGCCGGCCGAGGTCGCGCACGAAATCATGGCCGGCGCGACCGCCAAGGCCGAGGAAGCCGGCTGCCCGATCGTCGGCGGTCACACCGTCCGCAACGCCGAGTTGCTATTCGGCCTGGCGGTGACCGGTACGGTCGACCCGCGCCGGATCATTCGCAACGCCGGTGCGTGCGTCGGCGATGCGCTGATTCTCACCAAGCGCCTCGGCACTGGCATCATGGTGAACGCCGCGCGCGCCGGGAAGCTCGACGCCGAAAGAGCGCGCGCGGTGCTGGCCACCATGGCGGCGCTCAACCGCATCGCGAGCGAGGTCATGCAAGCCGAGGACGCGCATGCCGCCACCGACGTCACGGGATTCGGTCTGGCCGGGCACGCACTCGGGATGGCGCGCGCGTCGGGTGTCAGCTTGCGGGTGCGCGCCGACGCACTGCCGATCCACGACGGGGCGGTCGCTCTGTACGCCGCCGGCGTCAAGACGCGCGCCACCGGTACTAACCGCGACACCTTCGCAACCGCGGTGCAGGTCGCGGCCGACGTGTCCGTCGATCTCGCGGACATCGTCTATGACGCCCAGACGTCGGGCGGTCTCTTGCTGGCGGTCGCGCCCGCAGCCGCGGAACGCGCGCTGATCATGCTGCGCGATCGTGGCATCGACGCCGCCGCGATCATCGGCGAGGTGGTACCGAAGGGACCCGACGGCGACTCTGCCCTATCGTTGATGTGACCCAATAAGGCGGATCTTGGTCAGGTCTCGCGACCCGCAATCCCTAGTTGCACCATGACCTCCTCGGGCAGCTTGCGGACGCGGCCCTCACAGTCGATGCAGGCATGAACCGTGTGCCCGGTGGCGATCAGATCTGTTGCGCGCATAGCCCGGTATTCGAACCTGACGCTGGCGCGCCCGATAGCAACCAGGCTGGTCTCGATCAGCAGCAAGTCGTCGTAGCGTGCCGGCATCTTGTACCCGACCTGTGCCTCGACCACTGGCAACCGAATGCCATGGCGCGCCTCGATGTCGCGGTAGCGGGCGCCCACCGCGCGCAGGTACTCGTTCCGCCCAGCCTCGAAGTAGCGCAGGTAGTTCGCGTAGTAGACGACACCCATCTGATCGGTGTCGCCGTAGATCACGCGGATCTCGGTGGCGACCACCGGCTACGTCGCAACGGGTTCGGCCGGCGCCACTGCCACGCCGCTGCCCGACGCGCCGTCGTAGGTGACCTTGGCGATGTCAATCTGGTTGCGCGCAAACCGGATGGTCGTACCCGAGCCCTTGAGCAGTCCCTCGCGCAAGAACAGGTGGTACACGCGCAGGCCGTCGCGTGTCGGCGGCTCGCCCTGCGCCTTCTTGCCCGGCACGCCGCTGACGATCAGGATCTTCTCGCCCGGCTGAAGCACGAACCCGGGATCGATCTGCCCCAGCACCGAACCGCGCTTGCCGGGACGGCTGACCACCACCGCCAGGCCCGCCGTGCTGACCGCTATGCCGCCGCCGTTGGCCAGCACGAAGTATTCCTCGTTCACCTTTTTCGGCTCGGGCGCCGCGTGGACCTCTTCAAAAACCAGCGCCATGGTCAGACCTCCAGGATCTCTTTTTCTTTCTTGCCCAGCAGATCATCCACCTTGGCGATGGCCGCATCGGTGGCGTCCTGCACCTTCTTCAAACCCGCCTTTTCCTCGTCCTCGGTGAGTGATTTGTCCTTCAAGAAGTCCTTCAACATCTCGTTGGCGTCGCGGCGGTGGCCGCGCAGCGCGACCTTGCCCTCCTCGGCAATCTTCTTGACCATCTTGACCAGATCCTTGCGGCGCTCCTCGGTCAGGGCCGGGATGGGCAAACGGACGATCTCGCCATCGGACGACGGGTTGATACCCAGCTGCGCGACCCGGATCGATTTCTCGATCTCGGGGATCAGCGATTTTTCCCACGGCTTGATGGTGATAAGGCGCGCGTCCGCCACGTTGACCGAAGCCACCTGGTGAAGCGGCGTCGCCGTGCCGTAGTAGTCAACCCGGATGCCATCGAGGATGGCCAGATTCGCGCGGCCGGTGCGGACCTTGCCCACGTCGCGCTTGAACACCTCGATGCCCTTGTCCAGGTTGCCCTGCAAGTCCTTCATCACGTCCGTCATCACTTCACTTGCCATCGCGGCGCCTCCTCTTCAGCGTGTCGGTTCTCTGCTCCCGTCGTTCCTCAAGCACCATGGTGCCCAGTGGTTCGCCCAGCACCACCCGTCGGATATTGCCCGGCTTGGTCATGTTGAACACCAGAATGGGCAGATTGTTATCGCGGCACAAGGAGATTGCGGTCGAGTCCATCACCTGCAGATTTCGGTTGAGCACGTCGAGGTACGACAGCCGCCGGAACATACGCGCGTCCTTGTGCTTGTGCGGATCCTTGTCGTACACCCCATCGACCCGGGTCGCCTTCATGACGATCTCGGCCCCGATCTCCATCGCGCGCAGCGACGCCGCCGTGTCGGTGGTGAAGAACGGGTTGCCGGTGCCGGCGGCGAAGATGACCAGCCGCCCTTTCTCGAGATGTCGGATGGCGCGGCGACGGATGTACGGTTCCGCCACCCGTTGGACCTCGATGGCGGACAACACCCGGGTCTTGGCGCCGCGCGACTCGAGCGCATCCTGCAACGCCAGCGAGTTGATGAGAGTCGCCAGCATGCCCATGTAGTCGGCGTGCGCGCGCTCCATGCCGGCGGTGCTGGCGGCGACGCCGCGGAAGATGTTGCCGCCGCCCAGAACCAGCGCGATCTCGACACCCAGACTGTGCAGATCGATGATCTCGTCGGCTATCTGGGCCAGCGTGGCGGCCTCGATGCCGTAGCCCTGCGCGCCCATCAGCGCCTCGCCCGACAGCTTCAGCAAGATGCGCCGGTACTTCACCGCCGGGTCGAGCGGTGGGCGCACGTCGCGCTCTTCGTCGTCGGCCACCGCCGCCGCCCCGACGTCGGCCACCGCCGCCGCCCCGACCGGAGCCACCAGGCGCTTGCCGCCGCTCTTGGATCGGTTCATCGCCGCTCTAGGAAAGCCCAGCCTGCTTCTTCACTTCCTCCACGAAGTCGTCCTGGCGCTTCTCGACGCCCTCGCCGACCTCGTAGCGCGCAAAGCGCCGAACCTTACAGTTCTCGCCGGTCTTGGCGACGAGCTCTGTCAGGAGGGTCCGGATGTCCTTCTTACCGTCCGGGTCCTTGACCCAGATCTGGTCAAGCAGGCAGGTCTCCTTCGACCACTTGGCGATCTGGCCTTCGACGATCTTGGGCCACACCGCCTCGGGCTTGCCCGACTGCTTGGCCAGCTCCAGGCGGATCGCCTTCTCGTTCTCGACCACCGACGCCGGGATATCGCTCTGCTCGACGTACTGCGGGCTCATGGCCGCGATCTGCATCGCGACTTCCTTGGCGAAGGTCAAAAAGCCCTCGCCACGGGCGACAAAGTCGGTCTCGCAGTTGATCTCGACCAGCACACCGACGCGGCCGGCGTGGATGTAGCTGGTCACGGTGCCGTTGGCAGCGATGCGGGTTGCCTTCTTGGCGGCGGCGGCGATGCCCTTCTTGCGCAGGTATTCGATCGCTTTCTCCATGTCGGCCGCGCACTCGGTCAGTGCCTTCTTGCAATCCGACATGCCGGCGCCGGTACGTTCCCGCAGATCCTTGATCATCTGAGCGCTGATTTCAGACATGGCTATCCTCTCGACTCCTTTCGACTGCTGGGTCGCCCGACCCGGCTACTCGGTTTCCTGATCGCCGGGGCTGGCCGCCGCCTCGGGCGCCGGCAGATCGCCGCCTCGGCGTCGCGACACGACCTCGACACGCGGCCCTTCGCCGCCCGACGAGACCCTGATGGTCTGCTGCTCGCCGCCAGCTTCTTCCGACGCGCGCACGGCATTGGCCCGCTCACGCCCGAGCTTGGCACCCAGCAAGCACGCCTCGGCAACCTTCTCGGCGAACAGCTTGATGGATCGAATGGCGTCGTCGTTGCCGGGAACCGGGTAGTCGATCACGTCGGGATCGCAGTTGGTATCGACCACCGCGACGATCGGAATCTCCAGCTTGCGCGCCTCGGACACCGCGATGTGTTCCTTGACCACGTCGACGATGAACACCGCGCCGGGCAATTCGCCCATCGCCTTGATGCCGCCAAGCGCCTTCTCGAGCTTCTCCTGCTCGCGGGTCAGGCCGATGACCTCTTTTTTGGTCATGCGCTCGAAGGTGCCGTCGTTCGACATCTTCTCGATGCTCATCAGGCGCTCGATCGAGCCCTTGACCGTGTGGAAGTTGGTCAGAGTGCCACCTAGCCAGCGGTTGGTGACGTGAAACTGATTGCCGCGCGCGGCCTGCTCGCGAATCGTGTCCTGCGACTGCTTCTTGGTGCCCACGAACAGCACTGGCTTGCCGGCGGCGACTGTGTTGACCAGGAAGTTGTAGGCCCGGCGGAACGCCTTGACCGAGAACTGCAGGTCGATGATGTGGATACCGTTGCGGGCGCCGTAGATGAAGGGTTTCATCTTCGGGTTCCAGCGCTTGGTCTGGTGGCCGAAGTGGACTCCGGCCTCCATCATCTCGCGCATCGACAGCGGCGTATCGAGGCTGGGCTGCGCGGCGGGCGAGGACTGCACGACCGGCGGCGGGGACTCCTGCATGGTTTCCATTGGTTTTTCCTTTCGCGTTGGTTTCCGCCGCTGGCTTCATCGGAGACCGTAACCACACGTACGAGCAAGCTCATCCGGGTGGCACGCGCGGTCTCCTCGGCCAGCGTGTGATGTTCGAAGGGTCAGCTATCTACCACAATTCCAACACCTGGCCGGCAATACTTCCCGCTCGGGCGCGGACCTGCGCCGGGTTGCCGATGGGCGCGCAATTTGCTAGCACGCGCGCGCGGCCCCACGGGGGGCCCCCACCCGTCACAGGAGAACGTATGCCTCTCGTCAAGTCAGGAACCCCCGCCACCATCAAGCCCGCCACCGGCCGCCTGGGCATCCTCACGCCTGGCCTGGGCGCGGTTGCCACCACCTTCATGGCCGGGGTCGAAGCCATCCGGCGCGGCATCTCGAAGCCGATAGGCTCGCTGACCCAGATGGGCACCGTGCGCCTCGGCAAGCGCACCGAAGGGCGATCGCCGCTTATCCAGGAGTTCGTGCCGATGGCAAAGCTCGACGATGTGGTTTTCGGCGCCTGGGATCTGTTTCCCGACAACGCCTTCGAGAGTGCCAGCAAGGCCGGCGTGCTCAGCAAAGATCACCTTGCCGAGGTCAAGGACTTCCTGTCCGGCATCAAGCCCATGGCCGCGGTGTGGCAGCAGGAGTACGTCAAGAAGCTGACCGCCACTCACTTCAAGCGCGGCAAGTCCAAGATGGACCTGGCCGAGCAGCTCATCGCCGACATCGAGAACTTTCGCACCAGCCAGAAGTGCGACCGGCTGGTGATGGTGTGGTGCGGATCGACCGAGATCTACCGTGAGCCGACCGCGGTGCACGGCTCGCTTCAGGCGTTCGAGAAGGGCCTGCGCGAAAGCGACGACGACATCGCCCCGTCGCAGATCTACGCGTACGCGGCGCTCAAGGCACGGGTGCCGTACGCCAACGGCGCTCCCATGCTGACGCTCGACAACCCGGCCATGCTGGAGCTCGCCCGGAAGAACGAGATGCCCATTGCCGGCAAGGACTTCAAGACCGGCCAGACCTTCATGAAGACCTTGCTGGCGCCCGGCCTCAAGGCGCGGCTGCTCGGCATGAACGGCTGGTACTCGACCAACATTCTGGGCAACCGCGACGGCGAGGTTCTGGAAGATCCGGATTCGTTCAAGTCCAAGGAAGTGTCGAAGCTAGGCGTGCTCGAGCACATCCTGCAGCCGCACCTCTATCCCGATCTCTACGGCAAGGTCGATCACGTGGTCCGCATCAACTACTACCCGCCCCGCGGCGACAACAAGGAAGGCTGGGACAACATCGATATCTTCGGGTGGATGGGCTACCCGATGCAGATCAAGGTGAACTTCCTGTGCCGCGACTCGATCTTGGCGGCGCCCGTGGTGCTGGACGTCGCGCTGTTCATGGACCTGGCGCAACGCTGCGAGATGACCGGTGTGCAGGAGTGGCTGTCGTTTTACTGGAAGTCGCCCATGACCCCGCGTGCGGACGTGTACCCCGAGCACGATCTGTTCATTCAGCTCATGAAGCTCAAGAACACGCTTCGGTATCTGCGCGGCGAGGAGCTGATCACCCACCTGGGCGCCGAATACTACGACTGAGCTGGCTCGGCGCTACCGGCGGCGGCTAGGAGCTTCGGTCGGCGGCGGCACGTACTTGGGGCCGAACTCCTCCGCCTGCACTGCGGGCGGAGACGACAACACGGCCACCAGGATGGTGACCAGTTCGGGCCGGGTCAGCCAGACCTCGGCCACAGTCGGCACTTCGAGGCGGGTCTGCTGCGGCATGCCGGCGCAGATCGATCCGCCCTGCAGGGCGCCATCTTCGCTCACCTCGGTAAGAAAGTACTGGCACGACACGTTCTGCGGCAGCGGATCGGCGAGATCAAAGCCGGGGCTGTTGCGGGTGGTGCGGTTCAATTCGGAGGCACGAAACGACTCCATGCCGCGCGCGGCGCTGGGATCGGTCTTGCCGTGAAAAAACGAGTTGGTCTGGACGGTGCCGTTGATCGAGTCTTTCTTGAAGATGATGTGAACCCGGCCGCCGTTCCAGACACCGTCAGCCACGGTGCTGTCGGTGTCGTGGATGAAGTCCATTGCCACCGGCCCGAGCGGTCCGAAGCCCTCGGCACCGCCGGGCTCGATGTTCACCCGCAGGTTGCCCGCCGGCGCGGTGCCGCCCGAGACCGAGCCCGTCAGCACGCGGTTCTTCAGCAAGAAGTGAAACTGCGGCCCGTTCAGGTAAGGCGGCTTCACTGACAGCACCGACCAGCGGCTGCCCCGGCGCAGACCGATCTGAGGCGTACCATCACCGCCACCCTGGGGCGTCCCGGCCTGACCGCTCTCGGCACAGCCGACGCCCCACGCAGCGGCCACGAGCCAGACAACCTGCCGCAGGTACATCGGCGAAAAGCCTAGCACGCGTCGTTTGCAAGAAGAGCGACACGGAGGCGCTTGACCGGTGGCCGCCCGCAGGTGTAGGTCCCTGCCCATGGCAACAATCAATCGGGGTGCGTTGTTCGCGGTGTTCATGTGCGCGGGTTTGCTCGCGTTGATGGCGCAGGGCTGCGCCACCAGTGGACCGGCGGTGCCAGCGGGCCCGGTCGAGTTGGATGGCACCAGCTGGAAGCTAGCGGTGGTCGACAGCCGCTTTGACGGCCGGGTGGTCTCATTCAAGAAGAAGGGCAAGGACGGCTACATCGGCTCGCTCGCCGACAAGGGGCAGCGCCTGCGCGACGCCGTCGGCATCGAGATCGGCCGCGAGATCTTCGTCGTGCGCAAGAAGGCCGAGAACGAGTACGAAGGCACCTACAAAGCGGTGGGCGGGGACGGTTCCATCACCGACAACGAGGTCAGGCTGTTCGTCAACGGCAACGTCATGAGCTGGAACCTGCAGTCGGCTCAGTGGGAACGGGTCCAGTAAGGTCGATGAATCGTTGACCCCGGAACGCTTCGCCCTAGCTGCTTTTTTGATCGCCGTTCCCGGACTGGCGTGGGCACAGACCCCGACGGCTCCGGTGGCTGTGCCCGCGACGGCGACGGCCGCGGCGCCCCCAACGACCGCGCCCGCAGCGCCCGCGCCGGTGTTGCCGATGGCGGCGCCCGTGCCGGCGGCGACCACGGTACCGCCCCCCGGCGCCACCGTGGTCACCGCGACCACGACCACCACCCTCATCGCGGCGCCTGGGCCAGGCAAGGCGCCCGCCTCGGTGACCGGAAAGTGGTGGTTCTGGGCATCGCTGGGCGGGCTGCTGACGGCGACGATCGTGATCATCGCGGTGGCCAGAAACGGGCACGCGGCGCCCAAGTCCGACCTGGGCAACATGGACGCGTTCCGACCCCGGGCGTTCTGACATGACGTTTACGACCATGACCGCCGGCCGGGCCGCGGGATGTCTGGTTGGACTATGCACAACGCTCGCGGTGGTAGCTGGGTGCTCGCCGGAGAAGTCGTTCGCGCTCGTCACCGTGCGTGCGGCGGATGCCGAGCTGGTCGACGTGGCGTGGCTGCAGGTCGACCTGAAGAACGGTGCCGAGACCGATTCGTTGCGCTACCCGAAGGGCAATCCGACATCACGACGAATCAGCAAGACCGAGTCACTGAGTTTCTCGGCCAGCTTCACCCCCTCACACGGCGGCGTGCTCGAAGTCGCCGTCACCGCGCTGGGAGCTGGCGGCTCGCCCCTCGGCTACGGCAAGACCACGGTCGCCCTCGATCCCAGGCATACCGTGAAGGCTGAGGTGCTGCTGGACAAGGGCGCGATGCCGCCCGACTGGGAAAGCCGCGACGGCGGCGCGCGCGACGGCGGCGCGATCCCGCCCAGGGAGCCACCGGCCGGTTGCGATCCAACCGCGCCCGCAAGTTGTGGCGCCAGCAACACCTGCACGGTGCAGTGCAACGCCGCGATGCCGACCATGGCGGTGGGCCGATGCTCGGCCAGCGGCCGCAAGCAGGCCGGCGAAAGCTGCGCGGTCAACGCCGACTGCACCCCGGGATCGCAGTGCTTCAAATTCGCATGCGGTAAGGACGGCAAGGACATCAAAGGACTGTGTTTGCGCTTCTGCAAGAACGACGACGCGTGCGGCGCGCAGAGCAGTTGCACGACGCCGGTGCCGTGCGGCAGCGTTCCCAGCGGCTACAAGACCTGCACCCCCGCCTGCGATCCGCGCGCACCCGCGACCAAGGGCTGCGGCGGCGACGGCCTGCGCTGTTTCGTCACCAAGGGCGAAGGCACCGCGTGCGCGTGCGCCGAGATCACGCGTACCGGCGGCGACGGTGCAAAATGCGACGACGATCGCCAGTGCGAGCCCGGTTTCATCTGCATCGACACCGCCGGTGCGCTCAGCTGCCGCGCGCTCTGTCGCCTGGACGCGCCCGAGTGCCCCGCCGGCCACACCTGCGAGAAGCTGACCGCGCCCGATTACAAAGTTTTCGGTGGTTGCCTGCCGAATTGAGCGAGATCGAACCGGTCGAGCACATAGCCCTTGATCTGAACGTCTGTTCAGTTACACAATCGGACTGTGGCAGCCTGGGTTCCTTCGCTGGCTCTTGCAGCTCATCTGATCACGGCGGACAAGCTCGCCACCCGGGACAAGCGTGCGTACCTGTCGACCGGAGTCGACGCACTGGATGCGCTGCTGGGCGGCGGCTGGCCGCGCGGCGCGGTGGGCGAGCTGGCCGGACCGCGCGGCAGCGGGCGAACGTCCCTGTTGCTGGCGTCGCTGGCGGCAGCGATCCGGCGCGGCGAAACCGTGGCGCTGGTGGACGCCGAGGGCGCGCTGTGTCCTCGGGCGGCCGTGCGCGCGGGCGTGCCGCTCGCGCGGCTCTTGTGGGTGCGCGCGTCCGAGCGCAAGGCGCTGGCCGCGGCGGAAGACGTACTGGCGGCGGGCGGCTTTGGGCTGGTCGCGCTGGATCTGGGTGAGGCAACGTCGCACGCCCCGATCGCATCGTGGCGGCGACTCAAGCGCGCGGCCGAGCAGCAAGGCAGCGCCGTGCTGGTGGTCGCGCGGCGACGGGCAGAGGGCCTGCTGGGCGCGTGTGCGCTGGGGCTGGTGGCGGCGCGGCCTCACTTCGCGGGCGAGGACGCGGCGGCGGTGCTGGTGGCAATCGACACCCTGATCGCACGCGGCAAGGGCATGGGCAGTGACGACACTGCGAAGTTGCACCTGCAGCGAGCGCCTCACGTTCTCGGTTGAGCGGACATGCGCATCGCATGCGTATACGGGCCCGCGCTCGCCTTGCAGGCAGTGTTGCGGCGAGATGGCGCGCGCAAAGAGAGTGAGGACGCGATCGCCCTCGCCGCGGGGCCGGGCGAGCGGGCCAAGGTGCTGGCGCTGACTGCGGCGGCGCATCGGGCCGGGGTCAGGCGCGGCATGACCGTCGGGCAGGCGCGCGCAGTGGCGAGCGGGCGGCTTGCCACATCGTTGCGGGTGGTGCTGACGGCGCCGGCCGACACCGCGGCGGCACGAGCGGCGCTGTGCGACGTGGGTTACGCATTCGCGCCGCGCATCGAAACCGAAGGCGAGCGCGTGTTCTTCGATGTCGGCGATCTGGCGCGCCTGCATGCAGATGATCGCGCCGCCGCCCAGGCCATCGTGGCGCGCGCGGCGCGGGTCGGACTGGCGGTGCGCGTGGCGGTGGCGGCATCGAAAGGAGTCGCGCGCGCGGCCGCGCAGGCGCACGACGTGGCGGTGGTGCCGGCGGGCGGTGAGAGTGCGTTCCTGGCCAACCTGCCGGTCGCGACGGCGTTGCGCACGTTCGGCGACACGTCCGAGTCGGTCGAGCTTGGCGAGCGCTTGCGGCACTGGGGCATCGGCACGCTGGGCGCTCTCGCCGGGTTGCCGCCGGGCGAAATTCAGCTGCGGCTGGGGCCGCCCGGGGCGCGACTCTTGCGGCTGGCGGCGGGGCGCGACGACGAGCCGTTCTTGCCCAGCCTGCCGCCCGACGCGCTCGAGGAAGGCACCGAACTCGATTACCCCATCCACGAGATCGAGCCGCTGAGCTTCGTGCTGCGCGCGTTGTTCGATCGAGCGCTCGATCGGCTGGCGTGCCGCGGGCTCGCCTGCGCGGGCGTCACCCTGCGGCTCAAGCTCGACCCGCGCGGTTTCGACGTCCGCGACCTGCCACTGGCGGCACCCACGCGCGAGGCAAAGACGTTGATCGAGCATCTGCGCCTGGATCTGGCACGGCGGCCACCTGGCGCACCGGTGGTGGGCGCCTCGATCCTGATGCTGCCAGCGCGGGTGCGCGGGGTCGAACTCGACTTCTTCCGTCCGGCCGGCCCGGCACCCGAGAAGCTGGCGGCCACCCTGGCGCATCTGGCAGCGCTGGTCGGCGCCGAGAACGTCGGCGCGCCGGCCGAGGTGGACACGTACCGCGAGGAGGCGGTCGATGTCCGGCCGTTCCCGATCGCAACGCCGAACCCGCCGGCCGATCTGGCGCGCGCCGCCACCGACGATCCCGCGCGTGCCCTCGCACCGGCGCTGGGCTTCAGGCGCTTCCGCCCGCCCCACCCCGTCGAGGTGCTGATGGATCGCGGCGGCCCCACGGCCCTGCGCGGCCCGCAGATCGCCGCGCGCATCCTGGTCGCCGCCGGCCCTTACCGCAGCAGCGGCGAGTGGTGGCACGGCGACGGCTTCTCGCGTGACCACTGGGACGTGCACGCCTCCGACGGCGCGGTCTACCGCCTGCACCAGGATCGTCGCGACGCCTGCTGGTACATCGACGGCTACTACGACTGAAGCCGCGGCGACTACTTGGGCGCGATGCGTTCGGCCACCTTCACCGGCGTCGTACGCGCAAGCTCGGTGCCCTTGGTGGTCACCCAGTACTTGGCCAGCATGTGCGCCCTCTCCCAGGCGGGCAGCGTCTTCGGCGCTTTCACGTAGCCGAAAAACCGTCCCGCCACCTGCGCGAAGTGGTCCTCGTGCACGGTGCGCAGCTTGTCGGGGATGGTGATGTGCAACTCGGCGCCGCGATCCTCGACGCCGACGCCGGGGAATTCCTTCTGAATAGCCGCGAGGCGCTGCTTCACCGCCGCTGCGACCGCAGCCCGGTCTTTCGCATCGGCGGGAATCACGAACAGCTCGGGGCGCATCTTGTCGGCCTTGGTCTGGCGCGATTCGATGCGCGCGCGGCTGCCCCGGTAGAAGGCGAAATGCGTGTCACCGCCGCCGGCCGGTGCCTCCCAGTCCCAGATCACGTTCAGCTTCACTGCGATGCCGCGCACCGTGTACGCGACCAGGGTGTTGCAGAAGTAATCCAGGCTGCCGTTCTTGACCTGCGCCTTGATGTCGTCGGGAAAATCCTTCTCGCCCGTCACGCGCTGAAAGTTCGCCAGCGTGATCGGCGTCGGCCAGCGCTGCGCTGACAGCAGCTTGAGCTCCTTGTCGGCATCGACCCCCTGCCCGGGGAACAGCGTCCACGGCACCAGATCCACCAGGTGCGTACCGACATCGTTCAGACCCTCGCCCTGTTGCTCGGTATCGAAGAACCAGGTCGGGCGCAGGTTGGGTACGCCGGCGACCACCTTCATCAGGTGATGCACGCTCTCCATGTAGACCGCGGGCGCATCCGCGGTTCCGGGCACGATCTTGCCGAACACGTCCGGATCGTTGACCAGCTCTTTCTGCAGCATGGCTGTGATCTCGAAGCGCTCGGTCATCATGTCGAACGCGACGCGGCCGTTCTTTTCAGCCAGGTCCAGCGTCGTCTTCAGTTTCGGCAGATCCGCCGCACGCAGGATCCAGGGCTTGTCGACCAGAGCGTGGAAGCCCGCGGCGACCGACGCGGCGACGTAGTCGATCTTGCCACGGTTGCGGCCCGAGATGACCACCACGTTGCCAGGTCGCTCTTTCTTCAGCCGATCGAGAAAATCGGGACTGGCGTGCACTTCCAGTTGCCAGGCGGTGGGAGCGTCGGGGCGCAGATTGAAGCGCGCCACCCGTTTGAGGTGGTCGGTCAGATCGATGCCAAGTGGCCCGTACACGTCGACCCGATCGGCCACATCGGGGTAGCGCTCGCGGTGAATGAGCGCGGCGTGGAAGTGGCCCGGGTCCAGAGTCATGAGTCGGATGGGTTTCTTGGCCATGGCCGATCTCGCAGGCTCCTGCGCAAAGCCGGTGCCGGTGAGGGTGATGATGACGGCGACGGCCGCAGCCATGGTCGCGGCGGTTGTGGTGAGCTTCAGCATTGGCGCGACCTTACACCGATCGGCCGAGCCGGGGTTTCACGAAGGGCGATCGTCCCGCCGCTACGGCGCGGCCGCCGGCGCCACCGCCGCGGCCGCCGCCGCGAACCCCTCGCTCACGTTGGCGCTGGTGCCCCAGGTCGGTTTCTTCCACCGGTTCTCGAACCCGACCAGCAGGCCGAGCACGTTGCGCATCTGGCGCAAGGCCAACGCGTGCGTGTCGGCCAGGTTCTTCTGCTCGCGCGGGTCGGCTATTTCGTCGTACAACTCGAGCCGGCCGAGGCCGGCGTTGATCAGGCGATAGCGCGCGACCTTCACCCCGCGGGTCTGCCCCACGTTCTGGCTCATGGCCGTGCGCGGGCCCGGCGCCGGGTCCAGCGCCAGCGGCAACAGGGCCGCGCCCTGCACGTCGGCGCCCGCCTCCAGACCCGCCAACTCCAGCACGGTCGGGTACAGATCCATGGCCTCGACGTCGGCGTCGACAACCTTGCCCTGCGGGAAGGCTCCCGGCGCGCGAATGAGCAACGGCACGTGCACCAGTTCCTGATGCACCGACTGCGCGTGGCCGACGTCGCCGTGATCCCAGAACTCGTCACCATGGTCCGACACCACGATGATGGCCGAGTTGTCGTAGACGCCCTGCTTCTTCAGATCAGCGACGAACACTCCGAACTCGTGGTCGCTCTGCGTGATCTCGGCGTTGTGCAACGCCTCCAGGTAGGCCTTGTCGGTGTCGTTGACCTTCAGCTTGCCCGACTTGATGAGCCCCAACTGGATGCCGGTCATCGCCGGCTTGATCGGCCCCGTGTACGGCTTGTCCCAGTACTTCACGAAGAATTGCTTCTTCGGGTTGTAGATGACGTGCGGCTCGACGGTGGCCAGGTACAGGAACAGCGGCTTGCCCTTGAGCGGGTTGGCGTTGATCCATTCCTTGGTGGTCTTCCACAGATAGTCGGCGCCGTTGGGCAACGATTCGCGGATGAAGTTGCGGTTGATGTCCCAGCCACGGTCGAAGCCCCACTTCGACGACACGTAACCGTTCGACGAGAAGATGCCGGTGCGCCAGCCGGCCTTCTTCAGCGTCTCAGCCACGAACGGCACCGTCTTCGACAGGCGCGCCTCGTGCGCGATGGCCTTGTGCACGCTGGGATAGACGCCGGTCAGGATCGAGGCATGCGACGGCAGCGACCAGGTACCAGGCACCTGCGCCCAGGCGAAACGGGTGCTGTCGGCGGCGAACGCGTCGTAGTTGGGCGTCTCGACAATGGACTTCGGGTTGTACACGCGCACCTTGTCGGCGCGTAGGGTATCGACCATCCATATGTAGATGCGATCGAACTTCTTGGCCGGTGGCGGCACCGGGCCGGGCGCGGGCTTGACCAGCAAGCGGGCGCCGCTCCAGACCACGCCCCCGCCGCGCGACACGAAGTCGATGCGCACGGTCTGGCCGCCGAACGCGGCCAGATCCCAGGCCGCGCTGGTCGGTGTCGCGGACGCGGGTCCGGCAAACAACGTGCGCGCAGGTGCCCCGTCCCTGGCGACACGCACGAGCACATTCGCGCCCGCCAGCCGGCCAGCGTAGGTCACCGCTAGCCGCGCGTCCTTCGGCAGCGGCAGGTAGTACGACAGGCGCGACGGGCCGGCGCTGGTGAAAGCACAGCCAGCGCTCTTCGCGGCGCCGGCTCCAGCCGCCACACCGACGTCGCACGCGAACTCCGAACGCGGCGCCGACCCCGGGCCCGCCGCCGCCGGGCCGAGTGCCACGGCCGCAACGGCGGCAGCACTGCGTCGCCCGCCCGGCAGGTTGGCCGCCGACTTGAAGGTCAGACGCACGCGGTTTTCCCCGGTCTTGGCCAGAGCCGCGGGAACGGTCGCTACCAGGGTCGACCACTGCGCCGGAACGTCCAGCGTCGCCACCGCCTTCTCATTGAAGAAGACCGACACCTTCTGCCCGGGGGTCAGTGCCCGCGCTTCGATCGATAGAACGAGATCGCCGAGATGCTCGCCACCGATGCCGTCGCCGTCGCTGTCGATGGGCACGAACAACACCGACGACAGGCCCGAGATGAATGCGACCGGGCGATCGGAGTCCTTCTGCGCCAACGCCCACGAGGTCTTCCAGCCGCCCTCGACCACCTTGAGGAACTCGGGTGCGCCCGCCTTCACCGACAGCCGGCCAGCGTCGTGGATGAAGGCGTGCACGCGGTTGGCCTCGAAATCGAACACCGAGGTGAGGCCCGCGACATCGGCCGACCCGGCGGTCGGCGCGGCAGCGGCATTGACCACGGGCGCGGCGGCCACCGCGGGCGCGGGTCCCGGACCGGACGACGAGCCGCCACCGCACGCCAGCGCAGCGAAGCTGACGAGCGCGAACCACCTTCGACGCAAGACCGCGGTGTCGTGGATGAACATCACGTGGGGGGCGGGGCCGGCAACGAATAGCGCGGGCTACCAGCCCAGTCAACCAGTTATGAAGTCGCCAGTTCGTGGGGCGCGTGCTAACGGTGGAGCGTATGCGCTCGCTCGCGCAATGGATCCATGTGCCGGTAGCCGCGGCGGTGTTCGCGGGCGGGCTCGGGGCCGGCTTGTGCGAAGCGCTGCAAGTCCTGGCGCATGCCCCGGCCGGTGCGGCAGCCGGAGTGTTGGCGCTAGCGCTTGCGCTGTACGGCCTTGTCGCGCTGAGCCTGGCGGTGCTGCTGGGCTGGTCCGCAGCGGTGATTCGCGACGCGCTTCCGGGCGGCGTGGGCAGTTTGCGGGCCGATCCGCGCCTCGACGATCGGCTGGCCGGTGCGATAGCGGCAGGCGCGCTCGGAGCGCTGGCACTGGCCGCGGGCGCTGGGCTGGCGTACGCACGCTTCATTGCGCCGATGGCCAGTCGCACGCTGGCCACGCTGGCCACCGCAGGTCTTACCGCCGCTCTCGTCCCGGTCGCCGTGATCGTGGCGCTGGCGTGCCGGGGCATCGCCGAAAAGTTGGTTTGTCTCGCCCTGCCGCGCTCGCCGCGACTCGGGCGCGCCGGAGTGCTGCTCGGTTTGTTGGCAGCGTTGGGCGTGCTGGCCGGCGCCGCGGGGCTGTCCCGCGCTGACTGGCGCGTGCTCGACCTGGGACCGCTCAAGGCCGCGGTGATCGCGGTCGTGCTGGGCGCTGCACATGGCGCCTTCTGGTACAGCTCGGCTTTCGGGCGCCGCCAGCATGCGCGCCTGCCGGTCAAGGCCATCCGGAGCGTCGCACTGATCGCCGTGGTCGCCTTGGTTCCGGTCGCGGCCGGGCTGCCCGAGGGCGGCGCAGCCTTACAGGCCGCCGCAGATGACAGCTGGGGACTGCGCCTCGGCCTGCGCCTGGCACGCGCCGTCACCGACAATGACGGCGACGGCTTCTCGGCCAAGTTCGGTGGCGGCGACTGCGACGACAGGCGGGCCGATGTCTTTCCAGGGGCCGAGGATACCCCCGGCGATGGCATCGATCAGAACTGCGAGGGCGGCGACGCCAAGGTAGTCGCAGCGGCGGCGGTGGCCATCGCCCAACCGGCGCCCGCAGTGGCGCGATCGCCCGGAGCCGGAACCTTCGACGGCAACATCTTGATCGTCAGCGTCGATGCCTTGCGCGGCGATCGCCTGGGCGTGGCAGGTTATCGACGCGACGGCAAGTCCCTGACCCCGACGCTGGATGCGCTGGCGCAGCGGAGCAGCTACTTTCGCCGCGTCTGGTCGCAGGCGCCCAACACGCCGCGCTCGTTCCCATCGCTCGTGACATCGCGATTTCCGTCGGAGATCGCCTGGACCCAGCGCTCGCTTAACTACTCGCCCATCCTGCCGTCGAACGAGACTTTCTTCGACCACCTGGCACGGGCCGGGCTACGGGCGGTCGGCATCTTCTCGCACTTCTACTTCACCGCTGATCGCGGCATCGGCAAGGGCTTCGCCGAGTGGAACAACCAGGGCGCCGGCACCATCGCCGAATCCAACAAGGACATCGCCGCGCCCCGCATCGTGCCCCGGGTCGTCGCCCGGCTAGAGAAGGCAGCCGCGGCGGGCGAGCGCTTCGTGCTGTGGACGCATCTGTTCGAGCCGCATTCGAGCTACATGGAGCACGCCGAATTCCCCAGCACACAGAAGGGGGTCGCCGGCCTCGAAGAACGCTACGACCTTGAGATCGCGTTCGTTGATCGGTGGATCGGCAAGATCGTCGCTGCCCTCGATCGCACGGGACTTGCCGCGCGCACCGCCGTCGTGGTGCTGGCGGATCACGGTGAGGCCTGGGGTGAGCACAAGAACTACTTCCACGGCCAGGACCTGACCGAGGAACAACTTCGGGTGCCACTCATCATCTCGATTCCCGGCCGCGCCCCGGCTTCGATTGACGACGCCGCCATGCTGGCTGACGTCGGCCCCACCCTTCTGGATCTGGTCGGCGCGGTACCGCCCGCCGGTTTTCGTGGCCGCAGCCTGCTGCCCGCGATCGACGGCAAGCCGCTGCCACCGCGACCCGTGTTCGCCGAACTGTTGCCAGCGACCGCGTGGCCCAAGCACGAGACCATGATGGTCGACGGTCACCACAAGCTGCTGCACCTGATCACCGACCGACGCTGGGAGCTTTACGACCTGGCCGCGGATCCGAAGCAGATCAAGGACCTCGCGCGTGATCCAGCGCAGCTTCACGTCCTGGAAGGGCTGCGGGCCAAGCTATTGGCCTTCGAGGAACGCCGCCGCTAGGCGCCGCTAGTTGGGGTAGGTCTCGTACTTGTTGACGACGTTGACGTAGCTGCCGGACAGTCCCGGCTCGATGTACAAGACGGACACGCGCGCGCACACGTCGGCGTTGCCGTCACGGCAGGTCAGATGCACCCGGTCCTGCAGCTTCTTCCGGTCGCCCGGCCTGACGAACTTGCCGATCACGACAAAAGGCGGCGGCGGGAGGTCACCCGACGTGTGCACCCGCCGCAGGTCGCCCTTGCCGTCGGCGGCGCGAGACTCGATCGCGGCGTAGTTGCGCTCGTGCAGCATCGCCACGTCGGCGCGGCCATCGACCACGGCATTCACCGCGTCCTGATCCGATTTCGCGGCCAGCAGGCGCAGATGCTGGGCCGGCGAGAACGCCGCTTCGAACAGCACATTGATCCACTGCAGATCATAGATCTCGGTCATGGCCAGGCGCAGGCCACGCCGGTCCTCGACCCGCTCCCAGCCGCTGTTCACGTTCTTCGCGATGGCCCAGTAGGACGGCGCCCTGCCTTCCAGCCCGACCGCACGCCCCAGCACTTCCATCCGCAGTTCGCGGCGCGCCTCGACGAACTGGTGCACCGGTAGGATGGCGAACGCAGTCTTGTTCTTGCGTATGTGCGCCAGCGCTTCGACAGGCCGGGCAAACCCCTTGGCCGCAAGCGATCCCTGCGGCCAGCCCGCGACCTGCTCCAGTCGCCGCGCGAACGCCTGCACGTTGGCGTCGAGTTGCGCAGGCGTGACCGTGAAGTCTTCGCTCGCGATCACGATCTCGCGCGCCGGCGCCGCGGCGGCTGGAACGGCGATGGCGGCGGTGGCCAGAGTGCTGGCAAGCAAGATCCGGGGGCTCACCGCCGGTGATCTATCACGTGATCAGCGGTCGGCCAGAAAGGTCGCGCGCTTGGCGGTCTCGATGCAGGCAAGCGTTTGCGCCAGCGTCAGCGCGCCGCCCCGCAGCAGCAGCTCGTACTCCTGGCGCAGATGCGTATCGAGCAGGTACGGCCCATCGGTATTGATGGTGAACGGCACGCCGTGCGCACCCAGCGTCGCCAGGACCGCGGCCAGCCCCGCCAGGTCGGGCACCACGCCGGTGCGCAGGTTCGAGCTCGGGCAGATCTCGAGCACGGTGCCGGTCTCGGCCAGCTTGCGCAACGCCTCGTCACTTTGCACAGCCGCGATGCCGTGGCCGATGCGCGCCGGCCGCCACTTGTCCAGCACCGCCAGCACCCCGCGCGCCGACGTCAACGGCGTCTCGCCGGTATGAATGGTGACGCCCAGCCCGGCCGCTCGTGCGCGGGCGAACAGCTCGCCGTAGGCATCGACCTGCGGACCAAGCTCCAGCGCGAACGTCTCCGACCCCGCCAGATCCACACCGACCACGCCGCGTGCGCGGTACTTGATCGCCTTCCTGACCAGGATCTCGTTGAGCTCGATGGGGAACTCGCGCGCCAGGCAAAAGATCAGCCCAACCCGCGAGCCGTATTCCAGGCACGCCCGGTCCATACCCCGCAGCGCCGCGTGAATGATGTGGTCGAGGTCGCGCTCACCGCCCAGGTTGCGCTTCATGGGGTTGAAGCGCAGTTCGAGCAACGACACCCGGCTCGACCGGAACTCCTTGCCGATGATTTCGTAGACGGATCGCTCGATGGCTGCGGGCGACGACTGAATCTTCTCGGTCCACTGGTGCAAGATGGCCAGGTACTCGTCCTGCGAATGCACGCGCTCGGGCCGCGCGGTGACCAGCTCGCAGAACTCCCAGTAGGTGTGCACCGGCAGCTTCAGGCCCTGCTCGTGCGCGATCGACCACAAGATATGAGGCGCGACCGCGGCCCCCACGTGGATGTGCAGGTCACCGAGATCCAACGTCGGATCCAGCATGACCAATTCTAGCGCGCCCGTCCGCGCCGGGCCGACAATAGCTAGCCGGCCTTGCGCGCCACGCGTGGGCCGGTGTTCAGCAGACCGCGCAGGTCTTGGCTTGCCGAGTAAACGATGGTGGTCTGCGACGGGATGGTGATGGGCGCGCCGGTCTGGGGATTGCGGCCGATGCGCTGCGGGCGCCGCTTCTTGGTGAAGCTGCCGAAACCCGGGTACGACAGCCGCGC
>JANPCZ010000239.1:0-1673 GCA_031431215.1 Myxococcales bacterium | reverse complement strand
AAGAAGACGATCCGGCGCGGCGGCGCCTTGGGTGCCTGGGCGTAGGCGTCGCGTACGCGCCAGGCCTGCAGGGCGGGGGCGAACGCGGCGACACCGGTGCCGATCGACAGGGTCTGCAGCAACTGGCGGCGCGAGCGAATGGGCGTGGTCATGACGACTCCTCTACACCTGGTAACCCGGCAGCGGACCCTTACCGGCGATCTCGGTGGCGTCGCCGTAGGTGTCGCCGGGCACGCCCATGGCGTTCATCATCGACACCAGCCAGGCGTTTTGCGACTGACCGCCACCGAAGTTGGCGTGCTGCCCAAGCTTGAGGCGCTGGCCCACCTTGATGCCCATGTTCTTGCCACCGAGGCTCCAATTCCACAGGTTGTGCGTTATGTGGCCCGAGCCGATCTCGCTGGCTATCACGATGAGCGTGTTGTCGAGCATGGTGCCTGCGCCCTCCGGGATGGCCTTCAGCCGGTCCCCGAGCCCGGCCGCTAGCTCGAACACCCAGTTCTGTGCCGCGGCCCAGCCCTGGCCTCCGTGCGAGGCCGAGTGCCAGCTCGTCCCGGGTGCACCAACGAAGCCGAGCACGGCACCACCTCCGCTGCACTGAAAGCACTGCACGCGCGTCAAATCGCAGGCAAAGGCTGCCACCAACAGATCCATCTGCGCCTCTGCCAGACGGCCGTGGTCTTTTCCCGTAGGATCGGCAAAGCCTCTTGCCGCAGGATCTTTCACCGGGATCCCCTCGGCCACCGTCGGTCGCTTGCAGGACGCCCCCTCGGCCTTCAGGCTCACGAGTCGAGCCTCCATCGCAGACAGGGCCTGGAGTTGAGCGTCCGCGCGCATCCGGTCCTCGGGCCCCAGGCGCTTGCGAAACGCCGACAGCTCGGCCGACACGCTCGAAAGCACGCTCTTCTTGCGCGCCAGTGCCGTCACGAGCGCCGGATCTGCGGGCGCCGCATCCCCGATGGTGAGTCCGCGGAACACGCGGTTGTAGACGTCGTAGGGGTTGCTGCTGACCGGCAGGGTGGAGCCGTTCGCGTCGTAGTGCGTGTTGTACCCTTGTGGAATTCCCTGGCGCAGCACAGGCAACCCCGGTGTCACCTTGGTACCGATGACCATCCCGAGATGGTGATCTAGCGACATGCCGCCGGGATTGATGTTGTTCGACGCCAGCGCGCCACCCGGCATGTACTTGTATCGCCCCGTCCAACAGAGGGCGCGGCCCATGGGGTGCTGAAATCCCTCGTCCTTGGGGCGCTTCAGCTCCATGTTCTCGAGCACGACCAGGTCGCTCTTGTGCCGCTGGAGCGGCGCGGCCATCACGTCGGGAAGTGGGTTGTGGTTCCAGCCATGCGGGTAGAAGAAGAAGACGATCCGACGTGGCGGCGCCTTGGCCGTCTGGGCGTAAGCGTCACGCATCCGCCACGTCTGCAACGCTGGGGCGAACGCGGCGACACCGGTGCCGATCGACAGGGTCTGTAGCAGCTGGCGGCGAGAGCGAATGGGCGTGGTCATGTGGACTCCTTTCGAATCGTCAGCGTCAGGGCAAACGCGAGCCGTCGCGGCGCACGAACGTCTCGGCCATCGCGAGGTCAGCGAACAACGCGCGCACGTCGCCTTTCGCGCCGATGCTCCCAGGCGCGAGCACGTCGCGCAGGGCCAGCTGGTCCGCCGGGGTG
>JANPCZ010000238.1:0-37343 GCA_031431215.1 Myxococcales bacterium | reverse complement strand
CAAGACGGTGAGGTACCGGACCACGGCATGCGATCGATCGGCGTCCAGCTTGGCCCGGTCGGCCATCTCGTTCACGATCGCTGCCCAGTCGTTCGCGCGCTGTGAGGCCGGCCGGTACAACGAGTGGCAGCCCGAGCAATGGTCGATGTAGAGGGCGCGCCCCTGGGTCAGCTCCGCCACCGTGGTTCCTGGCCAGCGCGCCTGCGCCCGCAGCGCGTCCGCGTCCATGGGAGGTGGAATCTGCCCGGCACAGCCCGCTGCCCCGGTCGCAATGACCGCCGCGAACAGCAGGGCAAGCGGAGCTTGCATGGGGCCGCCTACAGGTGGAACGAGAACAAGAGCCGCGCGTTGAATTTTTCGTGGTCGTGCAGGTCACGCCCGTGCCCGCCGCCGTGCTCGGCGCTGCGGTAGAGCGACGGTAGCTGCGGCATCACCGTCAGCGCGACCCACCACCCCTTCGACGCGTAGGCCAGCACCGGGCCCAGGAACAACGCCGAGTGCTCCCACGTGCCCTCGGCGATCTCGTTGTGGTTGCGCAGTTCTAGCCCCACCGAGAGATTGGGGGTGAAGCGGTAACTGGCTGCTAGATCCAGCTCGCCGATCCACTCTTTCTCGGCCGCTTCCGGCCGCAGCTCGATCTCCAGTTCGCCGACCAGGTTGGCCGCCAGCAGGACGTTGCCGACTTGCTTGTCGAAAATGAGCTTGGCCTCGAACTCGATCTCGTCGGGCGCCGCCGACACCTCACCGTAAAGCGCAGACCCCAGCGCGTCGGCCACCGGATCGGTGAGTTTGTACTTCCACTCCGACGAGATGCCGCCGTACTCGAACGACGAGGCACGCTTGGTCATCATCGTCATCGGGTCGGTGCTGTCAAAGACCAGCCCCTTGTAGTTGAGGTACATGGATGTCTGCAGCCGACTGGTGAGCCCGACCTCGAACTCCAGGCGCTGGTCGTAGCGCGAGTAGAACTGTTCGCGGCCGAAGCGCCCGGTGGTCCACACCTCGAACTCGCGACCGCCCTCGGGCAACACCGCGCTCTCGTAGGTGTACGTGAAATGCCGGTCGTTGGCAGTGGCCACCCCGGCCGTCAGAAGCCCGCCCAGGACGGGCAGGAGGTTCACCGAAGTCTTGAATGGAGTCGTCTTGTTGGTAGCCATGGTTGATATTGAAAGTTATTCTCATAATCATATACCGCTGTCAACCGGATAATTTCGGCGCGGCCGCCAGAAGCGCGGCCACCGCGGCCACCGCAGGACCAGGCGACGGGCGTCGCTTCTGGTATCTTTCCGCGCTCGATGCGCGTCGCGGATCTGGAACTCGGCCCGGGTGCCCTGCTTGCCCCGATGGAGGCGGTGACCGATCTACCGTTCCGTACCGTGTGCGAAGAGCAAGGCGCGATCCTGACCTTCACCGAGTTCCTGTCGGCGGATGCACTGACCCGGGGCGCACACAAGACCCTGGGGCGCATGTGGCCGAGCCTGGGCGGGCGCCGATTCGCGGTGCAAATCTTCGGGCGCGACCCGGCCGTGCTGGCGCGGGCGGCAGGGATGGCGGTCGACGTGGGCGCGAGCGTGCTCGACATCAACATGGGATGCCCCGCCAAGAAGGTCACGGCGGGCATTTGCGGATCGGCGCTGATGCGCGAGCCTGATCTGGCCGTTGCCATCGTGCGGGCAGTGCGCGCCGCCGTGCCGACTTCGATCCCCGTGACGGTCAAGCACCGGGCCGGTTGGGACGATTCTTCTATCAACGCCGCCGAGTTCGCGTTGCGGCTGGTGGACGCAGGCGCCGCCATGATCACGGTGCACGGTCGCACCCGCGCGCAGGGGTTCTCCGGCACCGTGCGCCTCGCGCCCATCGCGGCGGTTCGCGCGGCGCTGCCACGGGACATCCCGGTTGTCGGCAACGGCGACGTCAAGACAGTGGACGACTACCAGCGCATGAAGGCCGAGACTGGTTGCGATGCGGTCATGATCGGCCGCGGCAGCATGGGCAACCCGTGGTTCTTCCGGACCCTGCGTGCGGTCGACAGCGGCCTGCCCGACCCCGGCCCACCTGGCATCGACGAGCGCCGCACCGTATGGCGGCGCCACGCCGATCTGGTGGTCGAGCATTCGCCCGAGCGCATGCGGATCCACGAACTGAAGAAGACCGTCGCGTGGTACTCGCGCGGGCTGCGTGGCGGAGCCGACCTACGCACCCGAGCGGCCGGCCTGAAGGAGCCTGCGGCCCTGCTGGACATGGGCGAGTCCTTCTTCGTGCGACTCGGCGAGGAGGCGGCGCGAGCTGGCGGCATCGATGCCGTGACCACCAGTCCTGCCGATGCGATCGCCAAGTCGCTGGCACGTCGCGACCGCAAGACCGGCGATCACGTCGAGGCGCCGGAAGGATGCGCGGCCTGAAGAACGCCATCCCCGCGGCGCTGCTTGCGCTGGCAGGGGGGCTGGCTTGCGAGGACCTCTCCTACAAGGACATCGGGGCGCAGATCAACGCCCTGTCCACCCGCGACGATGTGCTGGTGCCGCCGGCGCACAGGCGCTTGGTGTCGTATGGGCGCGACGCCATTCCGCAGATCGAGACCGCGCTGCACACCGCGTCCGTGCGGGGCAAGCTGCATCTCCTTACCGCGATCGACGCCATTGGCGACGACGAGGCCATCCCGGTCCTGCGGCATTTCGCTGTCTACGACAGCAACCCCGAGGTGCAACTCAAGTGTGAGGCGATCCTCAAGGGCTGGGCCGCGCGGCAAAACACCCGCGGCGACAGAGCCCGCGCCGCGCTTGCCCGCATAGCCGACAAGCGCGCCGCGAAACCCTAAAGGCCCGCGGCGACCTTGGCCGCAGCGACGATCGGGGCGCCCGCCCACTCGACCACGGCACCGGGCCATACCCCCAGCGCCACCACGGCGATGGCGGTGATGACCAGAGCCACCCGCATCTCTGCCGACGGATACGGATCGTGGGGGCGAACCGCGTCGCGGAAGTACATCGCCACGACGACACGCAGGTAGTAGTAGACGCTGACCACGCTGTTGAGCACGCCGGCGATGACCAGCCAGTACAGGCGCGGGTGCTCCATGGCCGAAGCGAACAGGTAGAACTTGCCGAAGAAACCGCCAGTCGGCGGCACCCCGCCAAGCGACAGCAGGAAGATTGTCATCGCCAGCGCCAAAGCCGGCCGCGCGACGCCCAGGCCGGCCCAGTCTTCGACGTACAGGCGCTCGTCGTTGCGGCGCCCCACCCAGGCCACCACGCCAAAGGCACCGAGGGTCGTGAAGGTGTAGGCGACAAGATAGAACAACACCGCCGACTGGGCGCCAGCCACCCCCAACCCGATGGCGACCACACCGACCAGCAAGTACCCGGCGTGAGCTACCGACGAGTACGCCAGCATGCGCTTGATGTTGTCCTGACGGAGGGCCGCCAGGTTCCCGAGGGTCATGGTCAGGAACGCCACCACGCCCAGCACATCGGTCCAGCCGGCCTGATCCGCGGTCAGCCCGCCACCGCCGAAGATGGCGGTGGAGAAGCGCAGGATGGCGGCGAAGCCTGCTGCCTTCACGCCGGCGGCCATGAACCCCGTGACCGGCGTCGGCGCGCCCTCATAGGCATCAGGAGCCCACATGTGGAACGGCACGGCGGCCACCTTGAAGATGAGACCCACCAGCACGAAATACACGCCGGCGAGAAAAAGCGCCGACTTGCCGGCATCCGCGGTCTTGGCCGCGATGCCCGCGTAGGCCAGCTCGCCACCGGTCATCCCGTAAATCAGCGCCATGCCGTAGACGAGGAATCCGGTGGCGAACGCACCCATGAGGAAATACTTCATCGCGCCCTCGCTGCTGCGTGGGCTGCGGCGCCAGCAGCCGGTCAGGACGTAGGCGGCCAGCGACATGGTCTCGATGCCGATCAGCAGCGACATCAAATGGTCGGCGTGCCCGACCATCATCATGCCAGCGGTGCCGAACAGCACCAGGGCGTAGAACTCGCCGAATTCGAAGCCATGCTCGCGCATGTACGGCCCTGACAGCAGCATGGTGATGAGCGCTGTGGCGACGAACGAGAAGTCGAGGAACACCGACATGCGATCGACGACCCACATGCCCTCAAAGAAACTGGCCCTGGTGGCGGCGCCGTCCCATTGCGCAAGAAGCGCCAGAAGCGCGGCCACGCAACCCACCACCGATAGCCAGGCCAGACCCGCGCGCCCGGGGCCCTTCACGAACGTTTCGGCCAACAGCACGAGGCAGCCCATGCCGACGACAATCAGCAGCGGCGTCAGAGCGGCAAGCTGGCCGAGATCAAAGCTCATCGCGGAACCTCGGTGCCCAGCGCGGTCTTGGTCGCGGGCGCCGCGGGGAAGAAGTGTGCGGCCGCCTCGGGGTTCTTGTCAGCATCGCGCAGGCGTTCCTTGTACGACGCCATGAACGCGTTCACCGAGGCCTCCGTGCGCGCCAGGATCGGCTGCGGCCACAGGCCAAGCCCAAGCGCCGCAACGATGATGACCCCGAACACCCAGCGCTCGCGACCGTGGATGTCGCGCATGTTTGGCGCCCGGTTCTCGGGCTTGTCGAGCGGACCGAACATGACTTTCTGGTACATGGTCAACAAATACATGGCGGCCAGGATGACCGCGGTCGCCGATAGGGCCGCCATCCAGCGTGGGTGCCAAAAGATCTGGGGCAGCCCCGCGGCACCCCAGGCCGGCGCCGCGTTGAAGGTACCGAGCAGGATAAGGAACTCGCCCACGAAACCGCACAGGCCGGGCAGGCCGCCCGACGCCAGCACGATGATCAAAAAGCAGGCGCCGAACACCGGCATCTGCGCCCACAGGCCACCGAAGTCGGCCAGCTTGCGCGTGTGGCGGCGATCGTAGAGCACACCGACGGCGAAGAACAACCCTCCGGTCGAGATACCGTGGGCAAGCATCTGGTAGATGCCGCCCTGTATGCCCTGCGGGTTCAGGGTCAGAAGCCCGAGCACCACAAAGCCCAGATGCGACACCGACGAGTACGCCACCAGCTTCTTGATGTCGTCCTGCACGTACGCCATCAGCGCACCGAAAATGATGCCGGTGGTCGCCAGGATCGCCAGCGCCGGTCCCAGTTGCCACGTCGCCAGCGGGAACATCGGCATGGCGAAGCGCAGGAAGCCGTAAGCGCCGAACTTCAGCATCACCGCCGCCAGAATCACCGAACCGCCGGTGGGGGCCTCGACGTGGGCGTCAGGCAACCAGGTGTGGAACGGGAACAGCGGCACCTTGACCATGAACGCCAGGGTGAAGGCGAGGAAGCACAGCATCTGCGGCATGCGCGGCAACGTCAGCACCGAATAGGTCGCGTAGTCGAAACTCCACACGCCGGACACCGCATGCGCCTGCACGTACAAGTACAGAATCGCGGCCAGCATGAGCAGCGAGCCGACTAGGGTGTAGAGCACGAACTTGATCGACGCGTAAATGCGTCTATCGCCACCCCAGATACCGATGATGAAGTACATCGGCACCAGCATCAGCTCCCAGAACACGTAGAACACGAACAGGTCGAGCGCCAGGAAGGTGCCGATCATGCCGGTCTCGAGCACCAGCATGGCGATGACGAACTCGCGCACCCGGATGTTGCGCAAGCCGATGGCCTGCGGCGAGAACAACGTCAGGGGCATCATCAGGGTCGTGAGCAGCACCAGCCACAACGAGATGCCGTCGATGCCAAGATGCAGGTTGATGCCGAGCGACGGCACCCAGGCCTTGTTCAGCTCGAACTGGAAGCCGGCCTGGGTGGCATCGAAGTCGGGCAGGATCAGCAGCGAAACCAGGAACGTCGCCAGCGCCGTGGCAAGGCCAATGCCGCGGTGAATGGCGTGCTCGTCCTTGGGCACCACCATGACCAAGGCCGCGCCGACCAGCGGCAACAGAGTGATCCAGCCAAGAATGCCCAGGCCCATGGCTATGGAATCCAGACCTTGTGGGTGAGGGTCCGCTGGGTGTTCCAGCGCGGATCCCCGATAAGCACCCTGATGGTGTAGTTTCCAGCACCCTCGTAGGGCCAGCGCTGCACGGCACTCGTGCCGGTGCGATCGAACTCACCGTCGCCGTCGAAATCGAAGCGATAAATTAGCGAGCGGCCGCTGGGCACCATGGTGCTTGCGTCAACGGTCACGGCGGAACCGTCGATGGTGACCTTGAGCGCGTCGGGAATCGGCGGGCGCGACACCAAAAAGACGATGCCCGCGGCACCGATGGCCATGGCCGCCAGGTAGCGCTGGACGTCGCCGACCTGGAAAATGCGGGCGATGCGGCCACTCACATCGACGAAAAACGCGACTCCGTGCACCAGCACCTTGTCAATGATGGCGCGGTCGAACACCAGGAACAGCACCTGCGACAGCGCACGAATCGGGCGCACGAAGACGAACGCGTAGATCTCGTCGATCAGGAATTTGTTGCGCACCAGCTGAACGAAGCCTGGCACCGCGGCGGCGAACTTATGGGCCGGCTCGCGGTAGCCCTTGCCGAAGAACAGCCAGGCGAGACCGATGCCAGCGAACCCGACCAGGCTCGACACGCCCATGATGCCCCACTCGATGTTCTCGGGAACGTGCATCTCGGGGCCAACGGCGGGTTCGAGCCAGTGGCCGAGCAGGTTCAGATCGGGCTGGTGAAACAGCTCGCTGATGGCGGGCGGCAAACCCAGGTAGCCAACCAACGCGGCGCCGATCATCAGCACCACCAGGGGGCCGACCATCTCGACCGGCGACTCGTGGATGTGGTGCCGGGTCTCGTCGTCGGCACGGCAATCGCCCGTGAACACCAGGAAGTAAAGCCGCGACATATAGAAGGCTGTGCCCAGTGCGGCCGCCAGCAACGCGACGCCGACCGTCGGTCCCACCCACGCAAGTTGCTCGCCGAAGACGTGGGTGGCGAAAGCGCTGGCGACGATGGCGTCCTTTGAGAAAAAGCCGGACAGCAATGGAACGCCGCAGATCGCGAGCCAGCAGATGAAGAACACGCGGTGGGTCCACGGCAAGAGCTTGCGCAGGCCGCCCATCTTCGTGATGTCGCCCGAATTGCTCATGGCGTGCATGACCGAACCGGCGCACAGGAACAGGCCGGCCTTGAAGAACGCGTGGGTGCCCAGGTGGAACACGCCCGAGCCGAAGGCACCAGTACCAACGCCCGCAAACATGAAGCCGAGCTGGCTGACCGTCGAGTAGGCCAGCACCTTCTTGAAGTCGTTCTGGGCGAAGCCAATGATGGCGGCGAACAGCGCGGTCGCCGCCCCAACCAGGGCCACGATGGCCATCGCCGGCGGCGACAGGAGATAGACCGCGCCCAGCCGCGCGACCATGTACACGCCCGCGGTGACCATGGTGGCGGCGTGAATGAGGGCCGACACCGGCGTCGGGCCAGCCATGGCGTCGGGCAACCACACATAAAGCGGGATCTGCGCCGACTTCCCGCACGCACCGACGAACAGAAACACGCACGCCCAGAACACCAGCGGCTGACCCATGACGACCGTGTGCAACCCGGCGACGCTGCCCTTGGCCGCCATGATCACGCCAGGAATGTCCAGCGTGCCAGTGCCCTGGAACAGCAGGAACATGCCCAGCAGAAAGCCAAAGTCGCCGACTCGATTGGTGATGAACGCCTTCTTGCCCGCGGTGGCATTGGCGAGGTCCGAGTACCAGAAACCAATGAGCAAGTAGCTGCACAACCCGACGCCCTCCCAACCGACGAACATCACCGGCAGCGAATCACCCAGCACCAGCACCAGCATCGAGCCGCAGAACAGATTCAGGTACGCGAAGAAGCGCGCGTAGTCCTTCTCGTGGGCCATGTAGCCCGCCGAGTAGATGTGAATCAGCGTACCGATGAAGGTGATGATGAGGCACATGACGCTGGACAGGGCGTCCATGCGAAAGGCCAGGTCGATCTTCAGATCGCCGCTCGACATCCAGGTCCACACCACGTCGCGCAGGCCGCCGTCTTCGCGCACACCCGGCAGGTAGCTCCAGGCGGCGTCGGCGGTGACAAAGCACGATGTGCCGATGGCCAGGATGGCGATGAGGTGCACGAACTCGCGGCGCAGGAACCGGCCGAACAAGAATAGGATCGCCGCCCCCAAAAAGGGCAACAGAGGAATCAGGCGCAGGTTGAACAGCATCGGGTGGCGTTTGCGGGTGGCGTTTGGTTGTGCTGCTAACGTTTCATGGTGGCGACTTCGTCCAGGTTCACCGTCTGTCGGGTGCGGTAGAGGCCGACCAGGATGGCCAGGCCCACCGCCGCCTCGGCGGCCGCCAGCGCGATCACGAAGAAAGCGAAGGTCTGGCCCTTCACATCGCCGAGCGAGCGTGAGAACGCCAGGAACGCCAGATTGGCGGCGTTGAGCTGCAGCTCGATGCTCATGAGCACGATGATCGCGTTTCGGCGTAGCAATACACCTGCCGTCCCGATGAAGAACAACACGAACGACAGCAGGATGTAATAGAAGGTCGGCATCGTCGGAATCAGTGGTGCGCGGTGTGTGACTCGTCAGCGTGCGTATCGGTGCCGATTGCGCCAACCCGCGTCTCGACCCGAACTTGCGAGCGGATTTCCTTGCCCCTACGGGCGGTGGCCTCGGCCTGCTCTTCTTGCTTGTGCGAGCGCGAGACGATCAAACCGCCCACGACCGCCACCAGCAGCAGCAGCGATATCGCCTCAAACGGGAACACGAACTCTTTGAACAGCGACATACCGACGGTGGCGACGGTGCCGAAATCGGCCGGCGGTTCGCCCAGCGGGCCCCTCAACACCTGCACACCGCGCAAGCGCCACACCGTGTCCCACACCACCACCAGCAGATAGATTCCAGCGCCGACCCCGACGACTCGCCTGGGAAAACCGTGAAACGAGACCGGCGAGATCTCTTCGCGGTTCAGAATCATGACCACGAAGATGAACAACACCATGATGGCGCCCGCGTAGACCATGACCTGCAGGATGGTCAGGAAGTGCGCCGACAACGTGGCGTAGATCCCCGCCAGCGCCAGGAATGTCCCCACCAGCGACACCACCGCGGTGACCGGATTGCGGCGCGTGATGGTGTAGAGCGCACCCGCCACAGTGGCGCCCGCGAGGATCGCGAAGATGATCTTCTCGGGAAGTCCGATGGCTTGAGCTTGCACCACGTTCACGCTTGATCCGGTAGGTCTACGCGGCAGCGACTTTCTTCAGCCTGGCCACGAAATCGCCGCGGAACTTGGTCAGGAAGCCCAGCATCGGCCAGGCCGCCGCCTCACCGAGCGGACAGATGGTGTTGCCCGCAATCCCCACTGCGATGTTGGCCAGAAGCTCGACGTCGCCCTCGCGGCCATCGCCCGCCGCCATCCGTGTGCACACGCGCGCAAGCCACCCGGTGCCTTCCCGGCATGGCGTGCACTGACCGCACGACTCGTGAGCATAGAAACGCATGATGCGCGCGCACAGCGCGACCACGTCGGTGGCTTCGTCAAACACCACGATGCCGCCCGATCCGGCCATGGTTTTGAGCTTGCGGCCACCGCCTAGATCGAACGGGACACCCGGCTTGGCCTCCACGTCCTTGATACGTGGGTCGGTCATCAGCGCGTCGAATTCGATCGGCACGTCGAGTTCGCTGGCGTCGAGCGGCGGCATCGAGCTGCCACCAGGAATCAAACCCTTGAGCGGCCGATCGCCCGACATGCCGCCGCAGACGTCATAGATCAGGTTGCGGAACGGAATGCCCATGGGCAACTCGTAGACGCCGGGCTTCTTGACGTGGCCCGAGACGCACACGATGCGTGTGCCGCCCGACTTGCCAACGCCTAGACCTGCGAACCAGTCAGCTCCACGGGTCATGATCTCGGGCACATTCATCAGAGTCTCGACGTTGTTGACGATCGTCGCCTCGGCGAACAGGCCCTTGACCGCGGGGAACGGCGGCTTGAGCCGCGGCCAGCCGCGCCGGCCCTCGAGCGAGTTCAAGAGCGCCGTCTCCTCGCCGCAGATATAGGCGCCGGCGCCCCTGTGCAAGGTGAGGTCGGTCTTGAACGGCCCGCTAGCGCCCTGGTGCTCCTTGCCCAACCATCCAGCCTGGTACGCCTCGTCGATCGCGGCCTGCAGGATCTTCGCCTCGCGCATCATCTCGCCGCGGATGTAGATGTACGCGTGCTTGCAGCCAAGCGCGTACGACGCGATCGCCATGCCCTCGATGAGCATGTGGGGATCGAAAGCGACAAGCTCCCGATCCTTGCAGGTGCCAGGCTCTGACTCGTCCGCGTTGCACACCAGGTACACGCGCCGGGCTTCCTTGGGCACGAAAGTCCACTTCAGTCCGGTCGCGAAGCCGGCGCCGCCGCGGCCGCGCAGGTTCGACTTCTTCACTTCGTCGGTGACGGCGGCGGGCGCCAGGGTGATCGCCTTCTTGAAGCCCTGCCAGCCGCCCCGCGACGTGTACACGCCCAGCTTGTGACTGTCGGCCACGCCGAAATTCTTGGTGACGATCTTGGTACCGGATGCGTCTTGCCAGGCCATGGTGCGGTCTCTCAGGCCTTCTTGTGGTCAGCGCTTCGCTTGCGAAGCTGGTCGAGGATGACGTCCACCTTCTCGGGTGTCAGATCCAGGAAGTAGTCGTTCCCGCAGATCATCATGGGCGCGTTCGCACAGGCGGCGAGACACTCTTCCTCGACCACCGTGAACGCCCCATCCGATGTCGTCTCCCCAGCCTTGATGCCCAGCTTCTTCTCGATGTGCCCCAGGATGTCGTACGCCCCGCGCAACATGCACGACACGTTGGTACACACCAAAAGCTCGGCGCGTCCGTGCGGCTTGCGGTGGAACATCGTGTAGAACGTGATCACGCCAAAGACGTGCGACGGCGGCAGGTCCAGGGTCCTGGCCACCAGTTCCAGCGCCTCGTCCGACAACGAGCCGAACTCATCCTGCGCCAGGTGCAGCACCGGCAAAAGCGCCGCCTGCTTGGTCGGGTAACGAGTCAAGAGCCGCGCGATCTGCTGCTTCGACTCGGGCGAGAATTCGACAGGCATGGACGTCAAACCGCCGGAACCCTAGGGGAATCCAAGTTGCATGTCAACGCGAACCTGACCGCGCGAAACCGCGAGAATCCCCTAGACTCGCGCCAATGATTGCGTCCGCCGGGCAGCCGCGCCGGGGCTTCTTGAAGAAGGGCATCGTGGGCGCGGCTGTGCTGTTCGTGGGTGGTGCTATCCCGGTAGCCCTGCGCTCCACCCGCATCGGGCCGGCGCCGCGAACGCCGTTGCGCCTGCTCGATGCGCGCGAGCACGCCATCCTGTCGGCGATCGCCGCGCGTGTGGTCCCCGGGGCCGAAGCGGGCGGCGAGTGGCCATCGGCCACGACGCTCGACTGCGCGGGAAAGATCGACGCCCTGCTGGCGCTCACCCATCCCGAGGTGGGAACGGAATTCAAGCAACTGCTGGCGCTGTTCGAGAATCCGCTCTTCGGCGTCATCACACACCTGCGACCAACACCGTTTTCGCGCCTGTCACCTGCCGACCAGGACGCGCGCCTGCAGGCCTGGCGACATTCGCGCCTGGCGCTCCTGCGCAGCGGCTACCAGGCGCTGGTGCGACTGGTCCATGCGGTCTACTACGCCTCGCCCGATGTCTACGCCCTCTGCGGGTACCCCGGGCCACCCGAGGTGCCGCAGATTGAACCCACCGTGCGGTAGACATCAGCTTTCATGGCCAGTGACACTTCGATCGAGCTTGCCCCCGACTTCTGCGTCGTCGGCAGCGGCGCGGGCGGCAGCATCGCGGCGGCCACTCTGGCAGCGAGCGGGGCGAGCGTCGTGATGCTTGAAGAAGGCGGTCACCACACCCGGCGCGAGTTCAACATGCAGGAGGCGTGGGCCTACCCGACGCTGTATCAAGACCACGGCAACCGCGCCACCGATGATCTGTCCATCCTGGTGCTCCAGGGTCGGTCAGTCGGTGGCGGCACGACGGTGAACTGGACCTCATCTTTTCGCGTGCCCGAGGCCACCTTGTCCCTGTGGGCCAGGCGCCACGGCGTGCGTGACATCGACAGCGCCACACTGGCGTCGCACTACCAAGCAGTGGAACAGCGCCTGCACATCGGCGCCGGCAATCCGGACGACGTGAACGCCAACAACCGCAAGCTGTGGGACGGCGCCACCAAGCTCGGATTCCGCCCCGAGCTCATCCGCCGCAACGTGAAGGGTTGCGCACGCCTCGGCTACTGCGGCATGGGCTGCCCGCTCGACGCCAAGCAGTCGGCGCTGGTCACGTACGTCCCCGACGCCATCGCCGCCGGCGCCGACTTGCGAGCCAATTGCCGGGTTACCGGGCTGCAAGCCGCTGGCCGGCGCGTGACGACCGTGATCGCCGAGGTGCTGGACGAGACCGCCGATCGTGCAGCGGGCGGGCGCGTGACGGTTCGGCCGAAGCGCGGCGTGGTGCTGGCCGCTGGCGCGATCAACACGCCGGCGCTGCTGCTACGCGCGCGCCTGGGCAACCGCTCGGGTTTGGTTGGCAAGCGCACGTTCCTGCATCCCACGGTTCCGATAGTTGGCATGTTCGAGGAGCGCATCGAGGGCTTCTACGGCGCGCCGCAGTCGGTCGCGGTCCACCACTTCGCGGATCGGGGTGATCGCATCGGCTATTTCCTGGAGGTGCCACCGGTGCACCCCATGCTGTCGGCAATCGCTTTCCCGGGCTTCGGCGACGCACACACGCGCCTCGCGCAGCGACTGGCGCACGTGCAAGCCACCATCGCGCTTCTGATCGACGGGCACCATGACGACGAGGGCGGCACGGTGGCAGTCTCCGAAGCCGGGCGTATCAGCCTTCACTACCCGTGGCACGACAAGATCATCGAGGCCGCCCGGGACGCCCTTCGCAACACCGCCCGGCTCTTGCTGGCGGCAGGCGCGACCGAGGTCATCACGCTGCACGACCCCGCCCTGATCATTCGCAAGGAGGCCGACATCGCCCGCATCGACGATGCGCCCTTCGGACCCAACCGCCACACGGTGTTCTCGGCGCATCAGATGGGCGGCGCGGCCATGGGCGAGGATCCCGCCCGGTCGGTGGTCAACTCGCGCGGCCGCCACCACGATTTCGACAACCTCTGGCTCACCGACGGATCGGTGTTCCCGACCAGCCTCGGGGTCAACCCGCAGCTGGCCATCTACGCGTGCGCGCGCCTGTTCGCGACGGAGATTGCGCGCGCCGGCTGATTTTTCCTGCGACAATAACCAACGAAAGAAGAACCCATCGTGCCTGTCATCGATCGCTATCTGGATGCCATGGTCAAGAACCGCGCCGAAGCGCTGGTGTTCCGCGCCGGTGCCAACGTCGAACTCATCGTGGGCGGCGTGCCGCGTCCGGTGTCATCGCGGCCCGCAACTGAGGAGCAGATCATCACGGTGCTGTCCGACGCGCTCGGGGCGGCGTACACGCCGGGGCTGGCGGGGCGCCGCTCGTTCACATACACGGCGCCGACCGGTCCGGTGAGCATCGAGGTCGACGACGGTCATGAGGGGCTGGTGGTTCACGTCCGCGCCGGCGGCACCCCGGTGGCGCCGGCCGCCGCCCCAACCTCGCGCCCGGCCGCCGACATGCCGACGATATCGCTAGGCGGCCAGGCGACACCCACGCCTACGCCCCACGCCCCACGCTCAACCCCGACAATGGCCGCCACCAAGGGTGGTGGGTTCGGCGGCACGGCAAGCGTCGGTGGCATACCGGCCCACATCGACGAGCTGTTCAACCACATGCTGGACATGAAGGCCTCGGACATCCATCTCAAGTCGGCGAACATCCCGCTGGTGCGCGTCGACGGCAGCATCATGCCGATGCCCGGCCGCCCGGTGCTGTCCGCCCAGCAACTGGAAACGCTGATCGACCCGATCATGCCCGACCGCAACCGCAGCGAGTTCGCCGAAAGCAACGACACCGACTTCGCCTACGAGCTGGGCCGCGCGCGCATGCGCTGCAATGTCTTCCGCGACATGAATGGCATCGGCGCCGTCTTCCGCCAGATCCCGTCCAAGATTCTGAGCGCAGAGGATCTGAAGCTGCCCAAAGCGGTGCTCGACCTGTGCACCTACGACAAGGGGTTGGTGGTGGTCACCGGCCCGACCGGCAGCGGCAAGTCGACCACACTGGCGGCGATGATCGACTGGATCAACACCAACCGCGACGATCACATCATCACCATCGAGGATCCGATCGAGTTCGTTCACAAGGACAAGGGCTGCCTCATCAACCAGCGCGAGGTCGGCACGCACACCCGCGGCTTCAAGTCCGCGCTGCGGGCCGCGCTGCGCGAGGATCCCGACATCGTGCTGGTGGGCGAGATGCGCGATCTGGAAACCGTCGCCATCGCCATCGAGACTGCCGAGACCGGCCACCTCGTGTTTGGAACCCTGCACACCAACACCGCGCCCTCCACCGTCGATCGCCTCATCGATCAGTTCCCGGCCGATCGCCAGGACCAGATTCGCATCATGCTCAGCGAATCGCTCAAAGGCGTCGTGGCGCAGACCCTCCTCAAGAAAAAAGGCGGCGGTCGCGTCGCGGCACTCGAGATCCTGATCGTCACCCCCGCGGTGGCCAACCTCATCCGCGAAGGCAAGACGTTCCAGATCACGTCGTTGATGCAGACCGGCCGTGGCATCGGCATGCAGATGCTCAATGACGCGCTCATTGACCTGGTCAAGAACGACATCGTCGAGGCCCAAGAAGCCTACGATCGCGCGCCTCACAAGAAGGAATTCGCCGGGCTGTTGCAACGCGCTGGCATCAAGGGCCCCTGGAACGAGGAGAAAACGGTCTAGCCTGCTCCGGCCTGGGGCCAGCCTGCCCCTTCCTGAATCCGGCGCGCGGTTTTCAAGCACGAAGGGATTCCGCCGATGGATCGAACCAGTGGTTGGTAAGCGTGTTCTCGTCGCGGACGATGATCCATCGATTCGGGCAGCGCTCGCGCGGCTGGTGACCTCACTGGGCCACCAGGCGCTTGCAGTCGGCGACGGTGACGAAGCCATCGCCAAGCTGCAGACTGAAGACATCGATCTGGTGGTGACCGACCTGCGCATGCCACATACCGACGGCTTCGCGGTGCTGCAGGCCGCGCGCAAGGGACAGCGGCCGGTGCCGGTGGTGGTGTTGACCGGCCATGGCACGGTCAAGGACGCGGTCGCCGCCCTGCGATGTGGAGCGGCGGATTTCGTGTCGAAGCCGTTTCATTCGTCATCGCTGCAAGGCACCATCGCGAGGCTCCTTGACGAAAGGCCGTCGACGCTCAAGTCACAGGAGACCCACGGCGCCGCCGTGATAGGCGAAAACCCGGCCATGAAGCTGGTGCTCGAGCGGGTGGATCAGGTCGCCGATACCGACGCCAACGTGCTCATCCGGGGCGAGACCGGCACTGGCAAGGAGGTGATCGCTCGCCTCATCCATTCATCGAGTGGCCGACGCAGCGGGCCCTTCGTCGCGGTCAACATGGCAGCCATCCCCGAAGCGCTGGCCGAGTCCGAGCTGCTAGGCCACGCCAAGGGCGCGTTTACGGGAGCCGACAAGGCTCGCAGCGGCAAGGTCATGGCAGCACAGAACGGCACCCTGTTTCTCGACGAGATTGGCGACATGCCGAAGGGGTTGCAGGCGAAGATTCTGCGCGTGCTGCAGGAGCGTGAGGTGCAAGCGGTGGGCAGCGAGCAGGCCGTGCCGGTCGACGTGCGCATCATTGCGGCCACGCACCGCAACCTGGAGCAGATGATGCACGAGGGCACTTTCCGCGAGGATCTCTTCTATCGCCTCGATGTGATCCCCATCGGGGTACCGCCGCTACGCGACCGGCGCGACGACATACTGCTTCTGGCCGAGCACTTCAGGCGCGAGGTGAACGCGCGCGAGGGGCGCGACTGTCCGGGCTTCGCGCTCGACGTGGTGGCGCGGCTCGAAGAGTACGAATGGCCGGGCAATGTCCGGCAGCTGGAGAACGCGGTCGAGCGTCTGGTCCTGGTGGCAGGCGCGCGGATGGTCACCCTCGAAGATCTGCCGCCAATACTTCGCACCGACGTGGTCGACCTGAATGCGGGCCTGCTGGACCTGCCCCCGACGGGTGTGGATCTGCGCGGACTACTTACACAGCTCGAGGAGCGCCTGATCGGACAGGCGCTCGCCCGCACCGGCGGCAACAAGAACCGAGCCGCCGAGTTGCTGGGGATGAACCGGACCACCCTGGTAGAAAAACTTCGCCGCAAGAGTGCGGCCTAGACAGACCGACCGACACCGCCCGCGCGCGACAGCCGGCGTGGGGCCATTTCGCTTGTCGTCGATCCCGCGCGACCGTCATCCGGTTGACGGCGTCAAGAGACCAGGAACGTCAGCTGGGTGACGGTCACCGTCGGTCAACGCTGACTCCCGCGCGCCGTTGCGGGCGTTTCGATGCGCGCCCGCCTGGCACGCGAAGTGCTGAGAACGCCTGCCATGCCATCTGTCACGCACGCAACGAAGCGCAAGCCTCCGGTCAAGCGAGCCCGCAAGCTGTCAGCCAAGGCCATGGCCGAGCGCCGGCGCGAGTACGCGTCGAAGTTCTTCCCCTACATCGAGAAGGTGGCCCGGCGACTCGCACGAAGGCTTCCCGCTCATGTCGACATCGACGACCTGATCTCGTCGGGAGTCATTGGCCTGATGGAGGCGGCGGATCGCTTCGACCCGACGCGCGTCGATCGCTTCGAGGCCTTCGCCGAGTTCCGCATCCGCGGCGCCATGCTGGACGACTTGCGCGCGCGCGACACCCTCTCGCGCGACATGCGCAGGTTGAGTAACGAGCTCCGCGATGCCACCCGCAAGCTGGAAGGCCAGCTTGGCCGATCGCCCGATCAGCAGGAATTGGCCCAAAAACTCGGGGTCAAGGTCGACGAGCTGTATGCCAGGCAGCAGAAGCTATCGGGCTCGTCGGTGGTCGGACTCGATGACGCCGGCCCGGACTTCCTCGATCGCACAGGTGACGAGAACGCTCTCGATCCGTTCGAGGAGACGGCGCACCGGGAGACTGTCGCGCGCCTGGTCGGCAGCATCGATACCCTGCCCGAAAAGATGCAACAGGTGCTGTCGCTCTACTACATCGAGAACCTGAATCTGAAAGAGATCGGCGACGTCCTGGGCGTGACGGAGTCGCGCGTCTGCCAGATCCACGGCGAGGCCACCCGGCGCCTGCGCCAGTCGTTGAGTGGTCTCGAGGACTCTGTCGCGGCCTGAGCCGCCGGTGTCCCGCGGCACCGTCAATCGATTGACGGCAGCCCAGAGCGGCCGGCTGTGCCCAGCCCAAACCGCCAGAATCCCTAGGCCAAATTTATTTTCACATTCCCCTTAAGGTTTTCCCCGGGCGGCCGATCTAGTAGGCATGACGGTCACAGGTAGGCTCCCCCCCCGCAAGAGCACAGAGAACCCCCGGAACGACCAGTTCCTGGCCGCCCACCCGGGCGCTGATATGGCGCGCGAAGGTCGCGTTGCCAACCTACGACGCCTGGTGGCGGACGGACAGTACCGGGTCGACACCGGCCGCCTCGCCATCAAGATCCTGGCGCGGGCGTTGCGTCACCGCGCCAGCTAGTAGCGCCACCAGCCGTTCGCAGTCGCGGTCGCTACTCCTCGGGCTCTGCGATCTCGACGCGGTTGCGGCCGTTGGCCTTGGCCTTGTACATCGCCGCGTCCGCCAGGCGCAGGAACACGTTCTCGCGGCGACGCTGGTTGCCGCTGGGTGCCAGGTGGTCGCGGTACGACGCGACGCCGACCGAGGTCCGCACGCCGGGCAGCATCTCCGCCGGCTGGCCCGGCTCGGAGCCCGTGTCGAACAAGGTCGCCTCCGAGATCACCCGCCGTAGTGTCTCGGCCGACTGGACGGCCCGTGACAGACCCGAACCCGGCAAGAGGGCCACAAACTCGTCGCCACCATAGCGGGCCAGCACGGAGGCCGGGGGCGCATTCTCCACCAGAAGTCGCGCGATCTCGCGCAGGGTCCAGCTGCCCGCCATGTGGCCGAAGCGATCGTTAACCAGCTTGAAGTTGTCGAGATCGAGGAACAGCATCGACAACTCGGTGCCCTCGTGGTCGGCGCGGGCGATCTCATCCTGCAGCCGGGTGTGAAAGTAGCGGCTGTTGAACAGTCCGGTCAGGTGATCGAGCCGGGCCAGGGCGCGCGCGCGGATCGCGTCGAGTGCATTCTGAATCGACGACGACATGTATGCGGCGAAGATGCGCAAGAGCTCGTTGTCGCGGGCGGTGTAGGGCCCACCCGAGCGCCGGTTCATGAGCAGCAAGACCCCACAGATCGATTCACCAAGGATGACCGGCGCGCCAAGGATCGACTCGATCGGGGGCCCAGCGTGCGCCGGCCGGGGCGGCACCACCGCCACAAGAGGATCGTCCGAAGTCATGTCAGCTTTCCGGTCGGGGCGGCCCGATCGGTAGATCTGCCCCACAAATCCCTGTTCGGTCGGCACGCGCCGCGACAGCAGTTGCGCGCTACCCGGGCCATAGGCCGCGATGAAGGTCAGCCTCGGCGTGCGCACGCCAGCTAGCTTCGCGCGCGGATCGTCGAGCAGTATGCCGCCCGCCTCGGACGGGACGAAGTCGTTGGCGCGTTCGAGGATCTCGCGCAGGGCCGCGTCCAGCCGCAGGTCCCAGCGCTCGGTGTCGTGGTCGCGTCGGGCACGGACAAAGAAGCGGGTGATCTCCTCGGCCGATACCGTGAGGATCGGCCCGGGTGATGTGAGCGGGTTCGGTACCGACGCGTCCTCGCCGCGCTGGGCCTGCGGGGTCGCTCCGTCCGGGCCAGCGAGGCCGAGCGGCTCTGGACCTGGGGCGCCCGGAGCGCCGCCATCCCCGCCGCCCCCCGACGAAAACGAGGCTGACACCAATCGGGGAGTCTACACGACGTCGGCGGCTTCGGGATCGAAGGTGGTCCGATAGGCAGCGCGCAGATGCACGCGGCGCTCGAGATCGCGGATCACGACCTCGGCCACGTCGATGCCATAGATTTCACGGTTCGAATGCAGGCCGCCGGGCGTGAACACGTTCAGCTCCAGCACCTTGTCGCCAACGATATCGGCGCTGACAAAGTAGAGTCCGTCGGCGACCAGCTTGGGTCTGAGGATCTCACACAGCCGCAATTCCATTGGGCCGAAGTCATATTTCTTACGGCGACCGCTGCCGTCAGGGCGGGCACCGGGAGGTACCGCCCCGCGGACCGGCGGAGCGCGCCGGTAAATCGCCACGCGGCCGCCGGCGCGTACCGGCTCGCCACCCAACAACAGAAGCCGCTTCTCACCAAGTTCGGCCTCGGGCAGGTACTCCTGCGCCACCGCGTAGCCCGCCTTGGTGATGGCCGTGATCATCTGGTTCAGGTTCGCCACCTGGCGCCGGCGCAGATAGAACACCTGCTCGCCGCTGGTCGGCGCCAGCGGTTTCAAGACTGCCGGGCCGTCCAGTTGCCGCAGGAAGGCCTTGAGTCGCTCCGGCGAGCGCGACACCAGGGTCCGCACCCGCGCCTCGGATGGCAGATCGTCGAGGTACATGCGGCCGCCGGCCCGGCGGACGCCTTCCGGATCGTTCACCACCAGCGTGCCGCCCAGGCGCAGGCGCCAGCAAAAATCGATCACCGGCGACGGCGGCCGGCCACTGTTCTCGCGCAGCGGGTTGTAGCGAAGCAGGACGACATCGAATCCCGACAGCGCTTCCTCCTCGCGCACCACCTCGTCCGACACCAGGGCGCGATGGAAGTCGGCCGGCCGCGCATACTCCCCGGCGCGCACGCGGGTGGTCATGGCGAGAACGTTGTTGTCGTCGAGGAAGGACAGATCCTCCACTGACACGAAACGCACCTCATGGCCGCGGCGCCAGGCGGCGTGGGCCAGGAAGATCGTTCCATAGCGAGGCAGCTGCGACCGCACGTCGCCGACGAGAAAACACACCCTCATCGGGCGGCGCGCCGATGCCGTTCCAGGATCTCGGCCAGCCGGGGCAGCGGCAGAGCCGGCGCGAAGTGATCCGACTGGCCACGCATATCGTCCGCCATGCACAGCGAGTTGACGATGGCCTCCTCGGTACATTCCACCACGGCCTCGTAAAGCCCGTCGCACGCCGGGTCGAGCAGCACCTCCAGCTTCGTGGTCATACCGCTGGTCGTGCGCGGCACCTTGTTGGCGGTGGAGAAGCCCACGATGATCTCGCCCGAGCCGTGGGCCGCGAACGATCCGACGCGCCCGATGCCCAGGGCAGACCGCTTGCAAAGCCGTGTGATCTGCGACGACAGCAGCGGCGCGTCGGTCGCCACCACACAGATGATCGACCCGGCGTTGTGCAGCCGCTTCTCGGAGCTGGCAAAGTCGGCCTGCAGCAACTCGCCCACCGGCGCACCCGCCACTCGCAACGAGCGCATCACGCCGAAGTTGGACTGCGCGAGCACGCCGAGTGTGTAGTGGCCGCTATCGGCGGGCACCCGGCGCGAGCTGGTGCCAATGCCAGCCTTGAAGTCGCAGGTCACGAGGCCAGTGCCGGCGCCGACCGAGCCCTCGGCCACGGGCCCACCGGCAGCCTGTTCGATGGCTCGGTACACGTGCTCGGATCGGACGTGGCGGCCGACGGCATCGTTGAGCCACGAGTCGTCGCACTCGCCGACCAGCGGGATGATGACGTCGTATTCGCTGCCGATACCGGGAATGCGCCGGGTCATCCACTTGACGATGGCGTCCGACACCTTTCCGACGGACATGGTGTTGGTCAGCAGAATCGGCGTCTCGAGCAGCCCCCACTCCACCACCTGGGTCAGGCCCGATACCTCGCCCGCGCCGTTGAGCACGAACGCCCCCGCAACCACGCGGTTGGTGAACACCGGATCCGGCGGCAAGATCGCAGTCACGCCTGTGCGCACCGGGCCCTTGCCGATCTCGAGCCGGCCCTCGCCCGTCTGAAGCGTCGTGTGTCCGACCCGCACACCGCTGACGTCAGTGATGGCGTTTTCTGGCCCGGTCGGAAAATGCCCGATCGAGAAGCCAAGCTGGCGAAGCCGTTGTCGTGCCGCTTTCATGGCCAGGATCAGACCAGGGTGGTCGACGGAGCCGGGGTCTTCTCAGTGGCGCCGCCCTTGTCCGCCCCGGTCCTGTCAGCGCTGCCGCCGCCGTTGACCGCCGCATGCCCGTTGCCGGCTGCCGCCGCTTTGTCCTCGCCCGCTTTGCTCTCGCTGGCGCCGCGCGCCTCGGCTCGCCGTTTCTCGCGCAGGCGTTTCAATCCGCCCGCCAGGATCTCGCCGATGAGCGATCGATAGTCGATGTTGGCCGCCTTGGCGATGAGGCACAGGTCCGAGTAGTTGGGTGTCAGGCCGGGCAGTGGGTTGACTTCGAGGACGTAGGCCTCGCCCTTGCTATCCATGCGCAAGTCCACGCGGGCGACGTCGCGGCAGTCGAGCGCCGCGAAGGTGTCGCGAGACACCTTCTCGATGGCCTTGAGCTCGGCCGGCGTGAGCTTGGCCGGGCATTCGTAAAAGACGTGTTTTTCCCATTCCTGCTTGATCTGGAAGTCGTAAACCGGACGCTGGTTGTTCTTGTCCTTGAACAGGATCTCCATCGGCGGCAGCACCCGAGGCCGCTTGTCGCCCAGCAGACCGACCGTGAACTCGCGCCCCGAGATGTACTCTTCGACCAGCGCCGGTTGCCGGTAGCGGTCGATGAGATCGCGCACCACCGCGCGCAAACCGTCCTCGTCGTCGACCACGGACACCTGCGCGCTCACACCCTTCGACGAGCCCTCTTGGTTGGGCTTGACGATGAGCGGGAATTTCAGTTTCGACCACAAACGCTCGCGCCCCGTCTCCATGACCTGGAATTCGGGCGTCAGGATGCCGTGCTGGCGCATCACGCGCTTGGACAGGGCCTTGTCGAGCGCGATGGACAGCGTGGCGGCGTCAGAGCCGGTGTACGGAATGCCCATCAGTTCGCACAGCGCCGGCACCACCGCCTCGCGGTTGCGACCGGCCACGCCCTCGGCGATGTTGAACACCAGATCCACCGGCGTCTCCATCAACTGCCGGGGCAACTCGGCGGTCGCTTCCAGCGGCACGACAACGTGGCCATAGCTCTCGATGCCCTCGCGGATGGCGTCGATGGTTTCGGGCGCGTCGTACTCGGCTTCGGTGTCGTTGCCAGTCTTGGTGGCCACGCGCTTGACGTTGTAGGTGAAGCCGATGCGCAGCGGCTCGGGCGGGCGGCGACGGCGGCCCCCGTGCGGCACCGACAGGCCCTGGCGGCGCGCCGCGCTCGCGACCACGGCGCCCAGCGCGGCTTCGTAATCAAGACCCTCGCGGGCGGCAGCAGCGAACACACTGCCACCGGGTGCGAGCGATGGCAGAGCGTTGACCTCAAGTAGATAGATGCGGCCATCCTCGCCCATCCGGAAGTCGATGCGCCCGAGATCGCGGATACCCAGCGCCCGAGCGGCCAGCTTCGACTGCGCCCGCAACCGTGCCACCACGTCGCGCGGCAAGTCCGGCGGGCAGCGCACCGCCACGCCACCGGCATCGATGGACTTGAGCCGGTAGTCATAGATGTTGAAGCGGCTGCGCACCGCAGGATCGATGACGTAGTCCACCGGCAGCAGCACGCCCTCGTCGCCCAGTCCCTCGAGGAACGGCACGGTCACGTCGGTCCCCGTCACGAACTCTTCGATCAGGACTCCGGCCGGATACTTGCGCAGCACGCGCGGCAGCAGGTCGGCCAGCAGGCGCGGGTCACGAACCACGGCCTCGTCGCCGATGCCCTTGGACGATCCCTCGTAGTTGGGTTTCACGATCACCGGAAACGCCAGTCCGGCGGTGCCAACGTCGCGCGCCCGGCGCAGATCGTCCGGCACCACCAGCCGCGCCCGCGGTGTGTCGATCCCGTGTGCGCCCAGGATGAGCTTGGTCATCCACTTGTCGAGCGTGACGGTCAAGACATACGCATCTGAACCGGTGTACGGAAAGCCCAGCTCTTCGAACAGGGCCGGATAAAACGCCTCGCGGGTGCGGCCGCGCTTGCCCTCGGCCGTGTTGAAGATGAGATCGGGCGCGAACGATTCGATGCGCGCAGCCAGGTGCGACGCCGGGCCGGTGACCTCGATCTTCTCCACCTCGTGGCCCGCGGTCCTTAGCGCCTGTGCGATTCGGTCGACGGTGTCGACGGTGTCGAACTCCGCTTCCTCCTCGCTGTCGGTGAGACGAAGGTTGTGGGTGAAGGCTATCTTCAAAGGCGCGCCGGCAGGCTGGAGCTACTTCACCAAATCGGACGGTGCTACGTCAAGGACGGCGAAGACGCGTTGCAGATTATCTGTGGCATCCTGCCCGGCCATGCGTCCTCGTTCCCGGACCACGATCGCTGAGGTCTTCTCGATCGCAGCCACTGTGCTCGCGCTGACGGCGCCCGCGCCATGGGCCATCGCCAAGGAACCAGTGGCGGGATGCGGGCCGGCCGCCGCGCTGGTGGAGCGGCTGCGCAACGCACTCGTACTGGCGACGGTGCACCGGGCGCGCGGCAGCTCACTGGCGGCATTCGAGGTGATGCTGGTCAACGCGCGGACCTTCGCCCGCGACAGCGCCGCTGCTGGCTGCGGCATGCTTGCACCGTGGATGACGCGGGCCCTCGGCCGCGCGGACGCGGCTCCCGACGCGCTTGGTGCAAGTCTGGAACTGGAGCAGGGCTACGGCGCGGTGATCTCGGCGGCGGTCACCGGTCGACTGCCTGGCGACAAATCCGCGGTCAAACTCCTTCCGGTCGCCGAATCGGCCGAGTACGGCGAAGGCTGCCCTGACATCTTCCAGATCTCGCGACGCCTGGCTGGCGCGCCAGAGACGCTCCTCGAACGGATAACGGCGGTCCTGAAAGACCTGCGCGAGCGGCCCCGATGCGCCAAGCTCAGGCAATTTCTGGAAAACGCGCCCCGAAGCCGCCTGGTGCTGGTGGTGGAATCGATCAGGCTCGACGAGCCCGACACCCTGGCCAGCACCAAGAACCCGATCGCGGGATGCCCGGAACTACCCATGGTCATGGAGCGTCTGGCGCTGGCCATCGCCGTGGGCGCCCCGCTTTTCAACCGGGGCGATCACGAGGCCTGCCGGCGCCACTATGACTCCGTCATCCAGAATCTGACGGATGAGGTCATTCCCGCCGCCCGCTGCCCGGGTGTCCGCACCGAGCTGGCCAACGCTCGGGCCGACGCTACCCGGGCAAGTACCCCGGGCGAGGCGGCCTGGGCGCTACGCCGAGGCTTCGACCGCATCGCCAACTCCGTCGGAGGACGTGCCGACGACCAGGACGACGGCAAGTAACGGTGGGCGAGGTCGCCGGCGCGGCCGGTTGGCGCCTAATCGCATGGGGCACGCGACCATGGCTTGACCTTTCTTGAGACGCCGCACTATCTTACAGTCCTTTCCCGGGACCTACCTGACACGACCCTGGCTTTCCCACCAGGAACAAGGAGAAAACGCGACCCATGAAGAAGTCCGATCTGGTGGATCTGGTGGCTCAGCGGCAGAACTTGCCGCGACAGCAGGTCGAGGCAACGGTGGACCTGCTGCTGGAGGCGGTGGCTGACGGTCTGTCCCGAGGGGAGCGCATCGATTTCCGCGGGTTCGGCGCGTTCGCGATCCGCGAATCGGCGGCCCGTACCGGGCGCAACCCGCGCACAGGAGAGCCCATCCAGATCGCGGCGCGCAAGACGCCGACGTTCAAGGTTGGCAAAGAGCTTCGCGACCGGGTCAATAGCAACCGCCCGGCAGCGGCGTAGTCAGACTCGTCGAACAACGTTCGTTCAACAGCCAGAGCGGTCCCATGGGCACCCGGCTTTTCGTCGGCAACCTCTCCTACAGCGTCACCGAACAGGAACTGCGCGAGGCCTTCACTGGCCACGGCATCGAGATTCGCAGCGTCAAGGTCGCGCTGGATCGCGAGACCGGTCGTCCGCGCGGTTTCGCGTTCGTTGAAACTGAAACCGAGGACGGCTCCCGGCAGTCCATCGACAAGCTAACCGGCCAGATCCTGCAAGGCCGGCCGCTGATGGTGCAAGAAGCGCAGGCGCGTCCAGCGCCGGGAGCGCCGCGGCCGGCCGGCGGATTCGGCGGGCCCCCAAGCGGACCGCGCCCAGGCGGCTTTAGTGGTCCGCCGCGGCCTGGAGGATTCGGCAGCGGACCAGGTGGTCCGCCGCGCGGGCCCGGCATGGGTGGCCCGCCCCCAAGCTTCGGCCCACCGCGCGGCCCAGGCAGCGGCTCCGGTGCCGACGGCCGCATCGACAAGGTGCCCGGCGGTCCCCGGCGCGACCGGCCCGACAAGAAGAAATCCACGCGACCCAAGCCCGAAGAACGCGAGCGCGGCAACTGGCATTGGAAGGGCGGCAAGAACGACGACGACTAGTCCCCGGCCCCGGTCGAGATCAGGCTTGATCTGGTTAAGATGAGGGCCCGTGACTGTTCCCGAGGGGCCCGACATCATCCCGCTGCGCCTGCCGGTGCCGCGCGAATGTGACGGTTGGCGGCTGGATCACTTCCTCAAGCACCGGATCCGAAGGCTGTCGCGCTCCAAGATCCAGACCATCATCGTGGAGCAGGTGTGCATGGCCGACGGGCGGCGCGCGCGTTCGTCGACCAGCGTGCGCGCCGGCGAGATAGTGGTCGTCAACCGCCCCGCGCCCGACGAGCCGGACGTACCGCGCGAGTTTCGTGTGATCGCCGAGGACGACACGTTCCTGGCGCTGGACAAGCCCGCCGGGCTGCCCATCCACACCACGGCGAAGTTCTATCGCAACACGCTGACTTGGCTTTTGCGCGAGCGCTACCCCAACCAGCGCATGGACGTTTGCCACCGCATCGACCGCGAGACCTCCGGCGTCTTGCTGGTGGCGCGCGGACAGCAAGCGTCGTCATTCCTGAAGCAAGCGTTCGCCCGGCGTCTGGTCGACAAAACCTATCTCGCACTGGTGCATGGCGTGCCGGCCCAACCATCTGGGGTGATCGACGCGCCGACCAAGCTGCTCGACACGCGGACGCACATCATGATGGGCGTGGCCGAGGACGGGCGGCCCTCGGTCACACGCTACGAGGTGGTACGAGCGTTCGCGCGCCACGCGCTTGTGCGCTGCGAGCCACACACCGGGCGCCAGCACCAGATCCGTGTGCACCTCGCTCACATCGGCCACCCGATCGTCGGTGACAAGATCTACCGCGCCGGCGAAACCCAGTTCATGGCCTACTGTGACGAGGGCATGACGCCCGAGTTGCTGGCGGCGTTCGATGGGCTGCCGCGCCAGGCACTGCATGCGCATCGCTTGACGTTCCCGCACCCACGCACTGGCGCGCCTGTCACGGTGACCAGCCCCTGGCCCGAGGATCTGTCGGCGTACATGCGCAGCGCCATGGTGGCAGCGCCGGACGCCTGATTCACGAACCATGCGCGCCATCGTCGCTGACATCCGCATCCACCCCATCAAGGGACTGGATCCGGTGTCGGTGGGTGAAGCGCGCGTGCTGGCAAGCGGCGCGCTGGCCGGCGATCGCCGCCTGGCGATGCTCGACGTTGACGGCGGATTCGTCAACGGCAAGCACGAGCCGGCCATCCACCGCATTCGCGCTCGCTACGATCTCGGCAAGGACACCGTGTTGTTGTCGCAGATGGATTCGAGCAAGGAGCAGCCGTTCGCACTGAACGATGATCTCGTCGATCTCACCTCGTGGCTGTGTGAGGCGCTTCACCGGCCGGTGCGTGTCACGCGTGACGATGAGAGCGGCTTTCCCGATGATGCCCACGCGCTTGGGCCCACCTTCATATCGACGGCCTCGATCGAAGCGGTCGGCGGGTGGTTTCCCGGGATGACCCTGGACAGCGTGCGGAGGCGCTTCCGGGCCAACATCGAAATCGGCGGCACGCCGGCGTTCTGGGAGGACCGGCTGTACGGCCCCGGCGACGGCGTGGTGCGCTTCCGCGCCGGCGCCACCGTGTTCGAAGGCACCAACCCGTGCCAGCGCTGCGTGGTGCCGTCACGCGATCCCGATACCGGCGAGCCACGGGCGGGCTTCCTGAAGCTTTTCAGCGACTACCGGCGCGAGACCCTGCCCGCCTGGGCCGATCGCGGCCGCTTCGATCATTTCTTCCGCTTCGCAATCAACAGCCGGCTCGCCCATGGTTCCGCCGACGCCGGGGCAGATGACCGCATCATCCGCGTCGGTGACAGCGTCGACCTTGTCACTCGCGCATGAAGTCACAGGTGTAGCCGCCTGGGTTCTTCGCCAGGTACTTCTGATGGTAGTCCTCGGCACGGGTGAAAGCTCCCGCAGCGACTATCTCGGTAACCACCGGGCGCTTCCATTTGCCTGACCCCTCGACCTGCGCCTTCACCGCGAGTGCGACCTTCTGTTGTTCGGGGGACGTGAAGAAAATTGCTGAGCGGTACTGCGTGCCCTCGTCATTGCCCTGCCGATTGATGGTGGTGGGGTCGTGCATGCGAAAGAACCAGTTCGCCAGCAGGTCCTGGTAGGACAGCTTCGCGGGATCGAACACCACACGCACGGCTTCGGCGTGACCGGTGGCGCCGGTCTTGACGTCGCCGTAGGTCGGGTTCGCCTGGCTGCCACCGCTGTAGCCGACCTCGGTCTCGATCACGCCGGGGATCTTGCGCAGGAGATCCTCCATGCCCCAGAAGCAACCGCCAGCAAGGATGGCGGTCTGCCGGCTGGGTGCGCGCCCGAACATCGACAGGTAGCGCGCGTAGCCGTCGGCTTCCAGTTGCTCGACCGGCACGAAGCGCAGCGACGCCGAGTTGATGCAGTAGCGCAGCCCGGTCGGGGCCGGCCCGTCATCGAAGACGTGGCCGAGATGCGAGTCACCGACCTTGGATCGAACCTCGGTGCGCACCATGCCCATTTCGTGATCCACGTGGTTGATGATCGAGCCTGCTTCGATCGGGCGGGTGAAGCTAGGCCAGCCGGTCCCCGAATCGAACTTGTCCCGCGAGCTGAACAACGGCTCGCCAGTCGCGACGTCCACGTACAGGCCGACCGCGTGGTTGTCCCAGTAGGGGTTGCGAAACGGTGGCTCGGTGCCGTTTTCGCGGCTGACCCGGAACTGCATCGGCGTCAGCGCGCGGCGCAGTTCGTCTTCTGATGGCTTTCGATAGCTGTCCTGGGACATGACGGCGCTCCTTATCGGCAGAGGTCGCACTTGCGTACCGGCGCTGGCACGCTCACGACTGCATCCCGCCACGACAAGCTGGACAACGAGCAGCGCGAAACCCAGGGATCTGTCACGGCGGGGACTCATCAACATGGTGTCTATAGTACGCATGCTTCCCCGATCTGGTTTCACTGGTACCGCCATATAGTCGCCGCCGTGTCAGACGAGGACGCCATTCCCGACGACGAGACCCGGCTGCTCGACCGGGTCAAAGCCAGCCTGGCGAGCCGGGTGCGCGCCGTGCCCGCACAGGCGCAAGCGCAACGCTACGACGCCGAGCTGGTGGCCTTGCGTGACGAGATAGGCGAAGCACGGCGCGAGGACGTGCCGGCGCTGGTGGCGCAGATGGAACGCTTGCAAGGGGTGTCCCTGCGGCGGGCCGAGGCGCAGGCGCTGCTGGTCGATCCGCAAGCGCCGTACTTCGGCCACCTGCGCTTGCGCGAGCGCAGTGTCAACGCGGCGCGGTCGATGGATCGCACGGTCGAGCGTGACGTGCTGATCGGACGGGCCACCTTCGTGGACGCTGCGCTGCGCGTGAACATCGTCGACTGGCGCAACGCCCCGGTCAGCGCGCTTTATTACCGCCATGAAGAGGGCAGCGACTACGACGAACGGTTCGGCGATCGCGATGTCGAGGGTGAGATCCTGGCGCGCCGAACTCTGACCATCAGCGACGGTGATCTCACCCGCATCGCGTGTCCGCAGGGCGAGTTTTCGCGCGAGCCCGACGCTTGGCGGCGCACCGATCCCGACCACGCGGCTCTGGCCGGCGGCGAGGGCACCGCGACCCGCGCCACCGGTCGCGGCGTGCTGGGCGCAGCCGCGCTGCGCGAACAGCGGCTCGACCGGCGCCTGCCCGAGATCGCGGCGCTCATCGACCCACGCCAGTTCGATCTCATCACCGCGCTCGACGCGGGCGTCGTGGTGATTCAGGGCGGCGCGGGCAGCGGCAAGACCACCATCGGCCTGCACCGGATCGCGTACCTCGCGTACGCGTTCCCGAATCGCTTTCGTCCCGCCGAGATCCTGGTGACGACCTTCGGCGCCGCGCTGGCGGCTTACATCGGGCAGGTGTTGCCGGCCCTGGGCGTGCACGGCGTTCCCGTGGTGACGTTCGCTGCGTGGGCGCGCCAGGAGATCGACCGCGCCCTACCCGGCCTGCGCGCGAAGGTAAGCGACGAGACGCCGGGCACTGTCGCGCGCGTCAAGAGTCACCCGGCACTGCTGCGCGAACTGGAACGTCGCGCGCGTGCCCACACGGGCAAGAAGACGACGCGCGCGATCATCGACCTGTGGGCTGAGTTGCTGACCGATCGGCCGCGGCTACAGGCGATCATACAAGCCTACCCGCAAGCGCCGATCTCGGACGCCGAGATCGCGGACGCGCACCGGTTCATGGTCGATCGCGTGGCGGCGGTGGTCGATCGTGACAGCCGGCCGCGCGCCCTACGCGCACGTCGGACCGGAACGCGGAGACTCAAAGCCGACGCCCCCGATGATGACGATGTCCGTGGTCAGACCGGGATCGACGGCGTCGCGACCGACGACGACGAGGTGCTGCTCGATCTGGAGGATGTCGCGATGTTGCTGCGCGTGCATCAGATCATCCGCGGCGGACGCGGTACCCTCGCGCACCTGTTCATCGATGAAGCGCAGGATCTGTCGCCTTTGCAGCTGGCGGTGCTGGTGGCGCAGACGACCTCGCGACGTTCGGTCACGTTGGCGGGCGACACCGCCCAGCGGCTGTTCCTGGACAACGGCTTTGGCGATTGGCGATCGACGCTGAGCCAGCTGGGACTCGACCATGTGGCGGTCGAACCGCTGCGCATCGCCTACCGGTCAACGCGCGAGATCCTGGCGCTTGCGCGCCACGCGATGGGCGCGCTGGCCGATGCCGAGCCGCCCACGGCGCCGCGCTCGGGCGCCCCGGTCGAGGTGCATCGCTTTCCCGGCACCGGGGCGGCGGTCGGGTTCCTGGCCGAGGCGCTGCGCCCGCTGTTTGCGCGCGAGCCGCGCGCCACGGTGGCCATCCTCGCTCGTCACCCCGAACAGGCCGATCGCTACCACGACGGGCTTCGTCGCGCCGACATTCCCGGCTTACGGCGGGTGCGAGCGCAGGAGTTCTCGTTCCGCCCCGGCGTCGAGGTAACCGAGATCCGCCAGGTCAAGGGACTTGAGTTCGACTACGTGATCCTGGTCGACACCAACGCGAACACCTTCGGCCGCGACGACGAGTCGCGCCACCTGTTCCACATCGGCGCCACCCGCGCCGCGCATCAACTGTGGTTGATTGTGACCGCGACACCCAGTCCCTTGATCCCGCCCGAGCTGTTGCGCGAGTAACCGCGCACATGACGGTCAAGCGCGCTTCCGGGCGGCCCAGGCACCCAGGCCGACGCTGCCGAACCACAGCAGCATGCCCACGTTCATCAGCGACTTGTTGGCGTCCAGGGTCACGGTCCCGGCCACGACCAAGATTGCAGGCACGATGGTGAGCCCGAGAGCGGCGAGGCCAGCAAGCTTGGCGATCATGCCCATGGCGTCTGGTTCCCTTCCGTCAGGCGGGTACAAAGCCACGCTGGTAGATCTTGCTCGCGACGATGTAGATGATGGCGGCGAGGAACCAGCCCGGCAGCGCAACGAAAAAGATCTCGACCCCGCCCCATTGCACCAGCGCCAGGCACAGCGCGAGCGACAGGATCCAAGCCGCCGCCGCCGCCCAGTTGAACGGCAGTCGCCTCACCTCGGCAAGATCGCTCTTCAGGCCGAACCGCGGCAGCACCCAGAAGTCGAGCAGGATGACCGCGCCCATCGGCATGAGGATGAGGCCGTAGAGCGCAACGAAATCCAGCAGCTTCATCACCAACGCCGGGAACAACGCCGCCACCGTCGAGACCGCTCCTGCGACCAGCGTGACTTGCGCCCGCGACAAGCGCGGCAACAACGTCTGGAACGCGAGCCCGGCCCGATAGATGGTGGGATTCGCGGTGGTCCACCCGGCGAAGATCACGCACAGGATGCCGGCCCAGCTGGTCACGCCGTAGGCCATCGGCCCCGGTGCCACGGCGGTGTTGCTGGGATCGTTCTTGAGCTGGACCGCGTACAGGAGCGACGCCGCGATCCAGGCCATGTAGTGCCCAACGAACATGCCGACACCCGCCGCGTACGCGCTGCTGGGTTTGCGCGCGAAGCGCAGGATCGACAGGTCGGCCATGCCGATGTGCATGGCCATGTTGGCGAACCAGCCGAAGAAGGCGATGTGCCAGAAACCAAATTTCGACTGGCCCGCCAGCGGCTTGCCGGTCCAGATGGACGCGTTGGCCAGATCCCACAAGCCGTCGAAGCTCTTGACGCCAAGCTGGGGCAGCGCCGCCAGACCGCAGGCCAGGAACACCAGCACCATCCACGGCGCGCACATATCGGCAAACTTCGCCACCATGTCATAGCCCTTGGCCGCCACCACCGCGATGACGGCGCCGACGCCAAACACCGCCAGCACCCACGCCAGGCTGGTCGGGTACATGTCCGACAGCTTCGGCATGGGCATGTCGAGCGGCACGCCGACCGCGGTCGCGGACACCGCGATCATGGCGCCGGCCAGGAAACAGAACATCACGCCGTTGGCCAGGTTGTAGAGCACGACCAGCTTGGGCCCGACGATCTTCTCGAGGTGAAAATACAGCGTGAGCCGCCGGCGCACGGCGATAGGGGCGCACAGGAAGCGCCAGCACAGCACCGCCAGCGTGTTGCCAAGCAGGAGGCCCACCAGCAGATCGAACGCCGACACACCGTGCGCGACAAACAGCGGGCCGATCATGAACTCGGTGCCGGCGACGTGTTCGCCGGCGTACATACCGACGAAACTGCGTGCGCCCTTGAGGTGGGTGTCGGGCACCGGGCTGCGCTCGAACTCGCTGTCCTCGGAAGCTGTGGCCGCAGCGGCGGTGTCGGCTATGCGGGAAGGCACTCTACCTGAACGATAATCTGTCACAATCTACTTTGCTAGTGCGCTTTAGCTATTTCTATGCACGGCCTCACTTGGGCACCGGTGTGGCGGTGATCTCCGCAGCGTCCGGGATCAGCACCAGCGGCACGCCCAGCAGAGCGACCAGGCCGCCCCACAGCACGCCACGCATGACGTGCGGGAAAACCACCTGGCAGTCGGGGTGCCCGTCGTTGCCGATCTGAACCACGGTGCAACGCTGCTCGGTCTCAAGGCCCAGGATCGCGGTGGTCAGCACGCCAGCCGCGAAGGCCGCCAGGCCCACCATGCGGAGAGGCGCGCGCGATACCAGCTCACCGTCTACCTGACTGTGCTGCGAAAACGTCAGAGCTGGCACGGACGCGAGCTGGCTCGAATCGACACTGACCGCGAGCTCGTACGTGCCGGGTACGATGCGCGCCGTGCACGGCGCCGCGCACAGCTCACGGAACTCACGCGAAGGGTTGCGCGCCGATCCGAGCGGCGTGCGCCGGCCCCAGGCCAAGGCGACCCCGGTATCACCTGACGGTGCTCGCCAGTAGAAGTGCGTGCCGATGTCGGGCGAGTTGAGATGAAGGCGCAGCAGGCCGATGGCCTCGGCGGGGGTCGGGTCTTCGGGTGCCTCGGCCGACGGGGCGGCTGGCTTGGCGGGCGCCGCGGGCAGTGGCTCCTGGGCGCGAACCGTCGCCTGCGCCATCAACCCGTAGACAACAACCGCAGCCAAAAGCGGACGCTGCCACATGGACGGCGAGGCTAACTCCATTTCGGGCACGCGCGGTGACTCAATACCGCACGCGGCCGGGAACGCGGGGTGACCGAGCTGGCCGGATCGCGTTGCTTGCCGGTACTGTGTCGCGTACGGTGAAGGTATGGCACAGGTCATCTTGAGCCTTGAAGAAGGCCCGCGCGGCCGGGCACTCATGCGAGCTGTGACGTTAGCGGTTCTGGAACGCTGATGAAGGTCCTGCTGTTCAGCAACCACTACCCCGCCAGCGACGAGCCCACCCGCGGCACTTACAACCAGAACATCTTCAACGCTCTCGGCCGCCTGTGCGAGGTACGCGTCGTCGGCGCGATTCCCTGGTGGTTCCGCCGGCAACGGCCGCTCGATCTCGTGGTCGTCCCGCGTGAGACGCGCTTCGGACTCGACGCGGCCTTCCCCAGTTTCTTCTCGATCCCGAGCGCCGTCGCGCTTCACGGCCACGCCACTTTCCTCTCGCTCGCGCCTTTCCTCGCGCGGGTGCGACGGCAGTTCCCGTGGGACGTCGTCGTCGGCTCGAACGCCTACCCGGACGGCGTCGGCGCCGCCGATCTGGCCGCGGTGTCGCGTGTGCCGTTGGTACAGAACGTGATCGGTACCGACGTGAACGACCTGCCCAAGCGGGCTTCGCTGCGGCCTCAAATTGCCTGGGCCCTGCGACGGGCGCAGCGGGTCGTGGCGGTCAGTCGAGACATGGCCGAGCGTGTGGTCGAGCTTGGGGTGCAGCGCGAGCGGGTCGTCACTCAGCACAATGGGGTAGATGGCGCGACCTTCGCGATCCGCGACCGGGCCGCCGCGCGAGCGCGGGTCGGCCTCGACCACACGGGACCGGTGATCGTCTATGTGGGCAACGTGAAGGTCGGCAAGGGTGTCAAGGTCCTGGTCGAGGCCATGGCCCCGCTGGCACGTCGGCACGGCCGCGGCGATGCGCTTCTGTGCGTTGTGGGCAGTGGCGAAGCCGGCGCGGAGTTAGCCCAAATCGTCCGCGCGCAGGGACTCGAACGAACGGTGCGGTTGTGCGGGCGACAGCTGCATACCGACGTGCCGTGGTGGATCAGTGCGAGCGATGTGTTGTGCCTGCCAAGCTACATGGAGGGCTGCCCAAACGTCGTGCTCGAGGCCCTCGCGTCGGGGCGCGGCGTGGTGGCCACCTCGGTCGGTGGCATCCCGGAGATCGTGGCCGATGGCAAGACCGGGGTGCTGGTCCCACCCGGGGACGCCGAGGCCCTTGCTGGCGGGTTGGCCGCCGCGCTCTGCCGCACCTGGGATCCGGAGGCCCAGAGGTCGAGCGTGCAATCCCTGAGCTGGGACGCGGTGGGCCGCAGCTATTTCGACCTGATCTCCGCCGCCGTCCAGGACCACGGGCGTTCGCGACGGTAGCGCCACAGACCCTAGGGCGCAGCTAGCGCGAGGTCCGGGAACCCCGCGGTGAGCAAGGTGTCCATCGTTTGCGCGAGCGCCTCGAACCGGATGGTGTCCTCGGATGTCACCAGGGCCACAGTCATGTCGGGATGCTCGCCCTTGATCTGGCGCAGTTGCTTTTCGAGTGCCGCGAAGTCGAAAGCGCGCTCCCGCTTCGGCAACGGGTGGCTGGTCTCACCCACGATCAGGTTGAAGCCATCTTCATTCACCGAAACCTCGACCTTCATCAGCGGCGGCTCGTCGGATCCCTGGCCGGCTGCGGCCTTCTGCCGGACCTGCAGCCGCGCGAGCTGCGTCCACACCGCCGTGATCAGCAAGAACGAGATCATGCACGTGAGAAGGTCGATATACGGCACGAGGTTGAGGTCGGCCGCCACACCGCGCCTGCCCCGCTGGTCAGGAACGTCCATCACGCACCTCCTTGTTCACTGCCAGGGACAACCGCCGACGCGCGCGGGTTCCCGACACTGTTCTACGCCGTGATAGAAGGCCCTTACGCGCCCGCGCCACCGTCGATGAAACGCATCCTCCATCTCCTGAATTCGCTCGATCTGGGTGGCGCCGAGATGCTGGTCGTGAACCTGGCCGGGCAGATCGACCGGTCTCGCTTCCAGCTCACGGTCGCAAGTCTCACCGGCCCGGGCCCGCTCGGCGTCGAGCTCGATCGCCTCGGCGTCGAGACCATGGCCCTGCACCGACAGCGCGGTCGCGACTGGCGCTTGCCGCTCAAGATCGCGCGCGCGGTACTGCGCGAGCGCATCGACGTGTTGCATTCGCATAACAGCGCGCCTTGGCTGTACGCTGCGGCCGCTGCCGTCATGACCAGGCGCCCGCTGATTCACACCCAGCACAGCGTCGCCGACCAGAGTCGCACGCTCCTGCTGCGGGCCGAACGCGCCGCCGCGCTGGCCACCCGCCGCGTGATCGCCGACGCCGAGGACGTGCGCCATGTGATGGTCGATCGACAAAACCTGCCCGCCGACAAGGTGGTGACCATCGTCAACGGTATCGACACCACGGTGTACGGGGCGGCATCCGATGTGGCCGGCATGCGCCGCGCCCTGGGCCTCGATGCCGGGGATCTGATCATCGGCACCGTGGGCCGGATGGTCTGGGAGAAAGATCAGCGCGGCCTGATCGCGTCGTTCGCGCAGCTGGCGTCGGCGGTGCCCCACGCCCGCCTGTGCCTGGTGGGCGACGGTCCCCTGCGAGCGGATCTGCAGGCGGCCGCGGTAGCTACCGGCTTGGGCGAGCGCATCGTGTTCCTCGGCAGCCGCGCCGACGTGGCGCGGATCCTGCCGGTCTTCGACGTGTTCGTGCTCTCGTCGGTAAGTGAGGGCTTACCGCTGGCCCTGCTCGAAGCGATGGCCACGGGACTGCCGGTGGTGGTCACCCAGGTAGGTGGCATGGGCGAGGCGGTGCGCGCCGGCGACAGTGGACTTGTCGTGGCGCCCGGCGATGCGGATTGCCTGACCGCCGCAGTGAAGACGCTAATCGACAATCCCGCCCTGCGCGCCCGGCTCGGCCAGGCGGCGCAGCGACGCGCGCGCGAACACTTCGATCTGCGCAAGATGGTGACGGCCTACCAGGATGTGTATCAGGCGGTAACCCGCTGACCCTGTGTGCACAGCGGCTGGCAGAGCGTCGCCAATTCGATAGTCGGTATGCTACGTTGCTGGCGCCGTGACGCCGTCGTCCCTGCGAGCTTTGCTGGTCACGTATGTCTGGCCGCCCACCGGCGGCATCGGTGTCACCCGCGTGCTCAAGCTCGCGAAGCACCTGCCCGCCTTCGGCGTCACCCCAGCGGTGCTCACCGTCAGCAACCCATCGGTGCCGCTGACCGACGATTCGCTGGCGCGCGACATTGCGCCCGGTCTAGAGGTGCTGCGCGCGCGAACCCTTGAACCCGGCTACGGCTTCAAGCGCGCGGCGTGGCAAGCCGATGCTGCTGGGTCGCCCGATGACGGCCGGTCACCAAGCCGCGCGCGGCAACTCCTCAAGCGAGCGGCGGCACTGGGACGACAGGCGCTGATCCCGGACCCGCAAGTGCTGTGGCAACCGGGCGCCATGTGGGCGCTGCAGCGTCGGCTTTCTAGCGGGCGCCCCGACGATGTCGTGTTCATCACGGCACCTCCGTTCTCCATGTTCCTGTCGGCCCCGCTGGTGCGGCGGCGCGCGGCTCTGGTGCTTGACTACCGCGACGAGTGGACCACCCTGCTCGAGAGCTACGAAATGATCGGACGCGCCACCGCGCTGGTGGGCGAGCCACTAGAACGATCGCTGATTCGCAACGCCGACGAGGTCACTGTCGCCACCGAGGCGTTTCGCGAGGCCCTGCTCGATCGCTTCGATTTTCTGGATCCGCAGCGCGTGCACGCCATCCCCAACGGCTACGACCCCGACGACTTTCCCGCGACGCTGCCGTCGCCACCAACCGATCGCCTGGTCATGACCTACGCCGGTACCGTGTACCGGCTCACCAGCCCGGACGGCCTGCTGCGCGCCATTCGCAAGCTGCACGAACGAGAGCCCGAGCTGGCCGCGTTGCTGCGCGTGCGCTTCATCGGCCGCATCGTCGACACCGAGGCCGCCGCCTTCGAGGGCATGGAGCGCTTCGGCGTCGAGCGGGTAGGCTTCGTGGCCAAGGATCGCGTGTGGCCGGAACTGGCGCAGAGCCACATCGTGCTGGTCATCCAGGGCGACGAGCCGGGTACCGAGCGTATCTACCCAGGAAAGTTGATGGAGCTGATGTACCTGCGGCGGCCGATTCTGATGCTGTCGCGACCGGGCGCTGCGACCGACCTCATGCAACGCCACAACCTGGGCACCGCTCTGCCGCCCGGCGACGACGCCGCCATCGCCACCCACATCGAGAACCTGCTGCGCGCGTTCCGCGAACAGCGCCTGCCGGTCGCGGCCGC
>JANPCZ010000237.1:0-10720 GCA_031431215.1 Myxococcales bacterium | reverse complement strand
CGGATCTCGTCGCCGCAGCTCATCGACGCCAACCACGAGCTGCACCACCACCTGGTCAACGGTGTCGACGTCGAGTACGCGCTCCCCGACGGGACCATCGGCTACGACCCGATCCGCGTCCTCGACTTCGATGATCCCCAGCGGAACGACTGGCTGGTGGTGAACCAGTTCACGGTCACCGAGTTCGGGCACAAGCGACGCCCCGACGTGGTGGTGTTCGTGAACGGGCTACCGCTCGCGATCCTCGAGCTGAAGAACGCCGCGGCCGAGAACGCGAACGTGTGGGACGCCTTCCACCAGCTCCAGACCTACAAGAACGAGCTGCCCGCGTTTTTCGTGTTCAACGAGATCCTGGTGGCCTCCGACGGGCTCGACGCGCGCCTCGGCACCCTGTCGTCGAACCGTGAGCGCTTCCTGCCCTGGCGCACCATCGAGGGCGAGGATCTGGCGCCGACGCGGCTGGCGCAGCTCGAGGTGCTGATCCGGGGTGTCTTCGACAAGCGCCGCCTGCTCGATGTGATCCGCTACTTCGTCGTCTTCGAAGGCGACGGCAATGACGTCGTCAAGAAGATCGCCGGTTACCACCAGTTCCACGCGGTCGCACGCGCTGTCGACGCCACCCTGGGCGCGTCGCAGCCGGACGGGACGCGCCGGGTGGGCGTGGTGTGGCACACGCAGGGCTCGGGCAAGAGCCTGACCATGGCCTTCTACGCTGGGCGCGTGGTGCTGCACCCAGCGATGCGGAACCCGACGCTGGTCGTGCTGACCGACCGCAACGATCTCGACGATCAGCTGTTCGGCACGTTCTCTCGCTGCCACGAGCTGCTCCGGCAAAAACCGGAACAGGCCCGCGACCGGGGCCACCTGCGCAAACTTCTCAAGGTTGCGGCCGGCGGTGTCGTGTTCACCACCATCCAGAAGTTTCTGCCCGAGACCAAGGGCGATGCGTTCCCGATGCTGTCGGATCGGGAGAACATCGTCGTCATCGCGGACGAGGCGCACCGTAGCCAGTACGACTTCATCGACGGCTTCGCGCGCCACATGCGCGACGCGCTGCCGAAGGCGTCGTTCATCGGCTTCACCGGCACGCCGATCGAACTCGGCGACAAGAGCACCCGCTCGGTGTTCGGCGACACCATCAGCGTCTACGACATCCAGCGCGCCGTCCTCGATGGCGCCACCGTGCCCATCTACTACGAAAGCCGCCTGGCCAAGCTGGAGCTGAAGGAATCCGAGAAGCCGCGCCTCGACGAGGACTTCGAGGAGGTCACCGAGGGAGAAGAGCAGGCTGGCAAGGAGAAGCTCAAGATCCGGTGGTCAGCGCTGGAGTCCCTGGTCGGCACCGAACGACGCCTCGGCCTCATCGCCGATGATCTGGTCCGTCACTTCGAGACCCGCCTCGAGGCCATGGACGGCAAGGCCATGATCGTCGGCATGAGCCGGCGCGTGTGCGTCGATCTCTACCAGGCGATCGTGGCGCGGCGGCCGGGGTGGCACGACGGCGATGACGGCAAGGGCGCCGTCAAGGTGGTGATGACCGGCTCGGCGTCGGATCCACCCGACTGGCAGCAGCACATCCGCAACAAGGCCCGGCGCGAAGCGCTGGCCAAGCGTCTGAAGGATGCCGACGATCCGCTGAAGCTGGTGATCGTCCGCGACATGTGGCTCACCGGCTTCGACGCTCCCTGCCTGCATACGATGTACGTCGATAAGCCCATGCAAGGCCACGGTCTCATGCAGGCGATCGCGCGCGTGAACCGCGTCTTCGGCGACAAGCCCGGCGGCCTGGTGGTCGACTATCTTGGCCTCGCCGACCAGCTCAAGAGCGCGCTCAAGACGTACACGGAAAGCGGCGGGCGCGGCGAGACGGCCATCGATCAGGCCGAGGCGGTCGCGCTGATGCTGGAGAAGCATGAGATCTGCTGTGGGATCTTCCACGGGTTCGACTGGGGCCACTGGACGACCGGGACCTCGGCGCAGCGCCTGTCGGTGCTGCCCGCCGCGCAGGAGCACGTCCTCGCTCAGGAGAATGGCAAGGACAGGCTGCTCAAGGCCGTGAGCGAACTATCAAAGGCCTTCGCCCTGGCCGTGCCGCACGAAGAGGCGATCCGCATCCGTGACGACGTCGGGTTCTTCCAGGCCGTACGCGCGGCCATCGCCAAGACGTCGACCAGCGAGCGACGCGCGTCGGGCGAAATCGACCACGCGATCCGGCAGATCGTGTCGCGCGCGGTGGCATCCGACCAGGTCATCGACATCTTCGCCGCGGCAGGGCTGCCGACGCCCGACATCTCGATCCTGTCGGATCAGTTCCTGGCCGAGGTTCGCGGGATGGCCCGACGAGCTGGCGTTCTACGACGCGCTCGAAGTCAACGACAGTGCCGTCAAAGTCCTCGGCGACGAGACCCTCCGTACGATCGCCCGGGAGCTTGTCGACACCGTCCGCCGGAACGTCAGCATCGACTGGACGGTGAAAGAGTCGGTGCGCGCCAAGCTGCGGGTGATCGTGAAGCGCATCCTCCGCAAGTACGGCTACCCGCCCGACAAGCAAGAGGCGGCGACGAATACCGTGCTGCAGCAGGCGGAGCTGCTATCGGACGCCTGGACCGCGACGGGCTGACCCTACCGGCTACCGTGGTCCTCAAGCGGCAATGCGCTAACGTTCCCTTATGTCCCTCGATCGCTGCCCCTCGTGCAACAGCGACAATCTTCCGGGTGCCCGCTTCTGCTCAAGCTGCGGCGTCCGCATGGATGGTCTGGCATCGGCGGTGGTCGGGCGCCGGGTCCCCGGCATCTTGTGTCTCCGATGTCAGCAGCGCACGATGCCGATGGCGTACTTCGCCCGGGGCGCGAACATCGCCAGGGCGATGCTGCTGCTGCCGTTCACCAGCTTCGTCGGCCCGATGCTGTTTTTCTTTCTGCGCAAGGATCGCTTCATCTGCACTTTCTGCCGCGGCCTGCTGCCGGTCGAGGCGCCGGTCGGATTGCTCGATGCCTTCTCGCCGCACACCACGATGGTTCTCGCCGACGGCTACGGCGATCCCAACTCGCCCGACCTCGACGGCGAACGGCAGGCGGCGGTGCTCGAAGGCAAGGGCCGGATCGCTGGCGTTCGATGCTGGGTCACCGGGTTCGCCTCGGCCGGCTTGTTGGCCGCCGGAGTGGCCGCTCAATCGCCCGACATGGGACCTCTGCTCGGCCTATCTGGTTTCATGGGATTGAGCGCGCTGTTCTTCGCCTGGCGGAGCCATGGCCTGGGCAAGCTGGCAGCTGGTCGCCGGCGGCGTACGCGCGCGATTCGTATCCTCGAACTGGCGCGCCTGCACCGAGGGCGTTTGAACGTCACTCTGGTGGCCTCGCACCTGGGTCTCGAACTGGCGGAAGCGGAACGGACCTTGGACGGCCTGGTCGATGGCCAGCGCATCGACATGCATGTGGACGACGACGGTCGCATCACCTACGTCTTTCCCGAGCTGCTCGCGGCCATGCCGGGCACCTGAGCTACCGCACACGCCCGCGCACGAAACTGTGGTAGCAAACCGGCTCCATGGTCGCCGAATCATCCGCCGCACCGCTGCCGGGCGCCGTCGGCGTGCTGGGCGGCAGCGGGCTGTACCAGATGGAGGGCCTGCGGGACGTGCGCGAGATCGACGTGGTGACGCCGTTCGGGCCACCGTCGGCCCCACCGGTGGTGGGAACCCTGGCCGGACGCCCGCTCATCTTCATTCCCCGACACGGCCGCGGCCACCGGCTGCTGCCGTCTGAGATCAACTACCGCGCCAACATCCACGCCCTCAAGCAGCTGGGCGCCGAGCGCGTGATCTCGGTGTCGGCGGTGGGCTCGCTGCGCGCGGAGATCCGACCTGGTGACTTCGTGCTGGTCGATCAGTTCATCGATCGCACCCACCTGCGAGCATCGACCTTCTTCGGTGACGGCTGTGTCGGCCACGTCGGCCTCGCCGATCCGGTGTGCGTCGAGCTGTGCGGCTTTCTCGATGCCGCCGGGCGCGCGACCGCGCCGCAGATCGGCGCGCGCGCCATCCACCGCGGCGGTACCTACCTGTGCATGGAGGGCCCGCAGTTCTCGACCCGTGCCGAATCGAATCAACACCGGGCCGGTGGCGCCGCCGTCATCGGCATGACCGGCGTGACCGAGGCCAAGCTTGCCCGCGAGGCCGAGCTGTGCTTTGCGCTCCTGGCGTTGGCCACTGACTACGACTGCTGGCACGAGGGCCACGCCGCGGTCAGCGTCGCGTCCGTGGTGAATGTGCTGCGCGACAACGTCGCCGGTGCCCAGGACGTCCTGCGTCGGGCGGTGTTGGCCTTGCCGGTCACGCGCAATTGCGGCTGCGGCACGGCGGCCGAGCACGCCATCATGACCGACCCCAAGCTCGTCCCCCACGATACGCGCGAACGATTGGCCACTCTTTACGGAAGGTACCTCGGGTGAAACACAAGACGACACGAGCCAAGACCAAGCGGCCGCCCGCGACGCGAGGTTCGAAAAAACCGCGCTCGGCGGTGCGAGCCCCGGCCGCCAAGAAGGTCGCAAAGCGGGCGCCCGCGAAGGCGAGCAAGCCGGCCGCCGCCGCGAAGCCGCCGGCCTCTCTGCTCATCGTCGGCTCGGTGGCGCTCGACACGGTCGAGACCAGCGCGGGCCGCCGCGAGGACATCCTCGGCGGCGCGGCTTCCTACGGCTCGGTGGCGGCGTCCTTCCTCGCGCCCGCGCGCATCGTGGGCGTGGTGGGCACCGACTTTCCCGAGGCGCATGTCGCGTTCATCAGGCAGCGTGGCGTCGACGTGGCTGGCCTTGAGCGCGCGCCCGGGCGCACGTTCCGCTGGGCCGGCCGCTACGCCGCCGATTTCAACACCCGCACCACGCTTGATACCCAGCTCAATGTGTTCGCCGACTTCAAGCCCAAGCTGCCACCGGCGTGGATCGACTCGGACCTGGTGTTCCTGGCCAACATCGATCCGACGCTGCAACTCGACGTGCTGGCCAAGGTCAGGAACCCGCGCTTCGTCGCGTGCGACACCATGAACTTCTGGATCGAGGGCAGGCGCGACGAGCTTGGCTACTTGCTCAAGAAGGTCGACATGCTGCTGCTCAACGACGAGGAGGCGCGCTTGCTGTCGGGCCTGTCCAACCTGCCGGCCGCGGCGCGCGCCATCCGCGCCATGGGGCCAAGTGCGGTCGTGGTCAAGCGTGGCGATGCCGGCGCACTTCTGTTCCACGAAGGTGGCGTGTTCGCGGCGCCGGCCTTTCCCATCGAGACCGTCGTCGACCCGACCGGCGCCGGTGATTCCTTCGCCGGCGGCTTCATGGGCTGGCTCGCCCGCTCGGGCGACACCTCGCCCGCCAGCATCCGCACCGCGCTCATCATGGGCTCGGCGTTGGCCTCGTTCTGCGTCGAGGCCTTCAGCCTCGATCGTTTTCGCAGCCTCACCCTCTCCGAGATCCGCGAGCGCTTCGCCGCCTTCGCGGCCCTGGTCCACTTCGAGAAGATCCGGATCTAGGCCCGGGCGTCAGTTCGGCTTGCCGGGCGGTAGGCGGCGAGGCTCGTCGGGGCCCCAGATGGCTTCCCACCCTTTGCGATAAGCCTCGGTCGCCACCTGCGGCGGGCCGTCGCTGGTCAGGCGGTCCCCGTCGTCAGCGCGGGGGTCGGCCAGGACCGTCCGCACGTCATAGATGAAGGGGACTTCCTTGCGGGCGCGGAGACTGACCACTTCGCCGTCGATTGGCTTGCCCTCCCGCAGCGGCTTGACCTGCCCGAATTCCACCTCGGCGTTCGCGCCGCGCCGCCTGAGCATATGAAACCCTTCGTTATCATCGCTCGGTCCCAAGATGACGGCGACATCCTTGAACGGTGCTGCGCGGCGGACGGCGGTGCGTCGAGCCATAGATGTCAAAGCATACGCGATCGCGATTACCGTGCCATAGCGCTTGCTTCAGAAGGATTACCGATGGGGCTCGCGCGGGCCGCGTCGGCGTACCAGCGCGTCTCGTCGTTGCTGGCCGCGATTCTGACCTTCATCGGCCGCCTCCGAGCGCACCTCGGCGCCGTCGCCGGTGGCGGCCAGGTGGGCCGCGAGGGTGGCGATGCTGGGAAAGCGGAACATCTCGACCAGCGACAGCTCGCGACGGAGCGCTGCCTTGAGGCGGGCGTTGGCCTGCACCATCAGCAGCGAGTTCGCGCCGAGGTCGAACAGGTTGTCCTGCGTGCTCACGTTCACCAGCCCAAGCAGGTCTTGCCATACACCGCCGATGATCCGTTCGAGATCGCTTGCGGGCGCGACGTAGGCCGTGGCCGCTTCCTGCCGTGTGCGATCCGGAGCGGGCAACGCCTTGCGGTTCACCTTGCCGTTCGGCGTAAGGGGCAGCGCGTCCAGCACCACGAACGCGCTCGGCATCATGTACGGCGGCAGCGTCTGCTTGAGGCGGGCGCGCAGCGCTGGCACCAGGGCGTCGCCACCCGCGCCCTGCGGCTTGCGCCCAGGCGCTCGCGCCAGTTGCTGCCATGGCACGGAGACAGACGTCGCCATGGTCGCGGCACCTGTGGGCGCCGCAGCTGGGGCGTGGCCTTCTCCCCGCCAGAAGCGCGCGTCGAACGCCCCCGCACCCGACCAGGTGATCGCCACCTGATACTTACTTGCCCGCGCCAGCGCCCACACGTCCTCGGGATCCACACCGCGTGGCGGTTCTGCGTCCAGCGCGGCCCGCAGCTCGCGCACCGTGGCCGGACGCGGCTCGCGCGCAAGCCGCGCCAGCGTGTCCAGCTCGCGCGTGACCCGCACGTTCGGAATCCCGTGCACATCGAGCGACGCCGGTTCGGTGCCTAGCGCCTCGGCGATCTCGGCCACGGTCTGCGGGCGGGCCGCCGCGCTCGGCGCCGCTGTCGCCGCGTTCGCGGCGTGCCCCGAGCCACCCGCCTTGCGCAGGACCACGTCGTAGCGGAAGCAGCTCATCTCGTTGTGATGACGGCCGCGCTTGAGTTCTATGGCCACGTCGGCCAGCCCGGGCAACTCGGACCGCAGCGCCTGGAAGAACGCCGGATCGACCACCAACTCGGCGTCGGTGAGCCTTCGGCGGTCGATGCGGGCGGCGAATGTGCCCAGCTCCAGCGTGTCCGGGGCCTGCGCAAGCTCGACCGAGGCCGTGAAGGCATCGAACAGCGGCAGGCTGCGCACGTCGCCGATGAAGATCGCGCCGCCGGGTGCCAGCGCCTGGAACGCCTGGCTCAGCACGGTCATCAGGTAGCGGATGTCCGGGAAGTACTGCGCGACCGAGTTCAGCACCACCACGTCGAACCCGGCCGGCTGGACGTCGCCGACCTGGTGCGCCGCCGCCTGGTGCAGCGCAACCTGCGGGAGCGGCTGGCGTGCAAGGCGCGCGCGGATGCGTTGCAGGACCGCGGGGGAAAAGTCGACTCCCACGTAGCGGGCGCACTGGGGCGCCACCCGGAACAGGATCATGCCGGTGCCACAGCCGATCTCGAGCACGTTCTGTGGGCGCAGCGCCAAGATGCGGTCGACGGTGTGCCCAAGCCATTCGGACATCTGGTCGGCGGGGATGAGTTGGCCGGTGTAGCTGCTGTTCCAGCCGATGATGTCGTCGCCGAGCGCAGCGCCGTCACCCGAGGGCGACAGGGCAGAGTCTTTGGGCGCCGCGGCGGCCTGGTAAGTCTGATCCCAGATCTCCTGCCAGCCATTGACGGCATCGACGGCATCGACGGTGGCGCCCGCCGGCGTGGCCGTGGCATCAGCCGCCACGGGCGCGTGCCTCGGTACGACGTAGGCAACCAGCCGCTGATCGCCGGGCGTGTCCTCGCGCGCGATCACCACGCACTCACGAACACCAGGGTGCCGCCCCAGTGCAGCCTCGATCTCGCCCAGCTCGATGCGGTAGCCGCTGAGCTTGACCTGGTGATCGACGCGGCCCAAAAATTCGATATCGCCGTCGGCCCGCCAGCGTGCCCGATCACCCGTGCGGTAGAGGCGTGCATCGGGCGCAGCGGAGAAGGCGTCGCGAACGAAGCGCTCGGCGGTCAGATCAGGCCGCCCCAGGTAGCCGCGAACCACGCTCGCGCCGCCGATGAACAGCTCGCCTGCCACTCCGATGGGCGCCGGCCGCCCGACGCGGTCCAGGATCAAGATGCGCGTGTTGGCGATCGGCTGCCCGATGGTGATGGGCGCCCCGGGACGGGCGCGCCAGGTGGTCGACCAGACGGTGGTCTCGGTGGGACCGTACATGTTCAGCAACTCGGCGTCTTCCGCCAGTACCGACAACGCTTCGGCTGCCAGCGCCTCCGGCAATGCCTCGCCACCGAGCAGCACCTTGCGCAGCGACGAGAGCACCGCCCGTGACGGCGGATCAGCCAGTAGCATGCGCGCAAGCGAAGGCGTGCACTGGAGGTGGGTCACGCCGTGACGCCGGATCTCAGCCGCGATGCTGTGTGTCTCGGCCGCTGCTGTCACCGCCAGCGCGCCCGTGTCGGCGCGGTTGCTGCGCGCGCGCAGCTCATCCAGGTGGACCAGGCTCGCCAGCACCTCGTCCTCGGCGACGCCGAAGTCGATGAGGCAGGCGATCTCGTCGACGCCGATCGCGCGCAGGCGAAGCACCATATCCAGACAGCTTTCCGGCGTTCCGAACAGACCGCTGGTGGTGAAGTAGCGCTCGAACGCATGGGCCATCATGGCCTGGGTCTCGTCGGGCGTGAGCACGACCTCGTCGGGCGACGCCGGTGCGGCGGCGTCGGTCTTGCCCGGCTGTGCAAAGGCGGGGAACTCCCATTTGGCCTTCTTGATGAGGTCAGTCGAGGTCTCGAGGTACGCCAGAAAGGGATCGCGTACCGTGTCGCGGACCTGGTCTCGATCACGACCCACGAAGGTGTGCAGCATCAGGCTGACGGTGCCCGGACCATCGTGGCCGCTCGCGTGCCTGGCCTCGCGGTAGACGGCGATCTTCGACTTCAGATCGGCCACACTCTGCCCGAGCATGTTGGTGAGCAGGTTCGCGCCCATCTCGCCCGCTGCGCGGAAGGTGTCGGGGCTGCCGGCGGCGGTGATCCATATTGGTGGGTTGGGTTGCACCGGACGGGGCAGCACCCGCACCTGGATGTCCGCGCCGTTGCCGCTTTTCGCGGTGATGGACTCGCCCTGCCACAGCCGGCGCACGGTCTCGATCCCGCGCATCATCACGCCCTTACGGTCGGCGAAGTTCTCGGGCATCAGTGCGAAGTCGTTGGCGTGCCAGCCCGACGCGAACGACAGCCCAACTCGACCGTTCGAGAGGTTGTCCACCACCGACCATTCCTCGGCGACGCGGATGGGGTTGTGCAGCGGCAGGACCACGGAGCCGGCGCGAATCTGCACGTTGCGGGTGACCACCGCCAGGGCGGCGCCGGTGAGCGACGGGTTCGGGTACAGGCCGCCGAACTCGTGGAAGTGCCGCTCGGGCGTCCAGACCGCGACGAAGCCGTGAGCGTCAGCGAACTTCGCGCCTTCGAGCAGCAGGCGGTACTTCGCACCGGTGGCCGCGCCCGCGTCACTGGCGAAGTAGAACAGGCTGAAGTCCATGCCGCGGACGTCGCCACCAGGCGCAACGGCGTGCCGGTCGCCCTCGCTGTGAACCACGACCTTGAAGCCGCGGCAGAGCGTCCACAGCAGTTCGAGCACCGAGATGTCGAACGAGATGCTGGTGACTGCGAGCCACACGCCCGGCTGCGTCCCCACGCGGGCGTCCATGCCGGCGAAAAAGTTGATGACGTTGCGGTGTTCGATCATCACCCCTTTGGGGCGCCCGGTTGAGCCGGAGGTGAAGATGACGTAGGCGAGGTTGTGCGGCGCCACGGTGCGCGTGAGTTGCGCGGACGGCGCGGGTGACGTCCCTGCCAGGTCGATCAACACCACCTCGCCCTGGTGCGGAGGCAGCGTGGCTTGGAGGTGGGGCGTCGTCACCACCACGCGCGCGCGTGCGTCTTCAAGCATCATCGCCAGCCGCAGGCTCGGGTACTCCGGATCGAGCGGAACGTAGGCGCCGCCCGCCTTGAGGATACCGAGCAAGGCCACCACCATTTCCAAAGAACGACCGACGAACACGCCCACCAGCGCGTCCGGCCCCACCCCCCGCGCCTGCAGCGTGCGCGCCAGCGCGTCGGCCCGCGCGTTCAGCTCGCCATAGGTGAGCGACACGTCCCGGTAGACCAGCGCCACCGCATCCGGCGTGCGTGCGGCCTGCGCCTCGATGAGCTGGTGGACGCACAGATGCGCGGGCAACTCGACGCCGGTGGCGTTCCACCGATCGACGATCAGCGCGCGCTCGGCGGCGGCGACGGTGGGCAAGTCGCGCAGGCGGGCCTCGGGTCGCGCGGCGATCGCCGTCAGGATCGCGTGCAGGCGATCGGCCATGCGCTCGGCCGACGCCGGGTCGAGGCGCGCGCGATCGTAGGCCACTTTGAGCAAGAGCTCGGACTCCGCGTAGCCGAACAGCGTGACCGGGAAGTTGGTCTGCTCGATCCAGCGGAAGCTGCGCCGCGCCCAGGGCCCGCCTTGCGCCTGCATCACCGCTTCCATCAGGAATTCGTTGAACACGATGATGCTCTCGAATAGCGCTTGCCCGCCGGGCAGATCGCTTGTTGCCAGCACGTCAGCCAGCGGCGTGTGCTCGAACTCGCGGATCTGGCGGTGCTGCTCGCCCAACCCGCGCAGCCAGTCCAGGACG
>JANPCZ010000236.1:0-9030 GCA_031431215.1 Myxococcales bacterium | reverse complement strand
TGACGTGCGCGCTCTGGGATACGAATGCGTTCAGTTCGTTGCGTCGGAGAAAGCCACTCATGTTGTAATCCGGCGCCAAGGGCACAATGACGACTAACAACTGACCCATCACGTTCACGAGCGCAGGAGCCGCCCTACGGTATCCGCATCGTGCCGGCGGACGATCGTGGTGGCGAGCGTGGCGCCCTCAGGCGGGCGTGTGTTGACCTCCAGCTTGATCGACGCCGCCTCGTCCCGGTGAGGCGAGAGTCCCAGATCGAAGAGCAGCCCCCGCACGCGGACAAAGGCCGCGTGAACGCCGTCGGTCGGCATGCCTCCGTGGGCTGCGGTGCAGCCGCCGGTCTTCTTGCAGCGAGGCCAGAGACTGAGTCTTTTCATCACGCCCCCCGACTACGGGTGAGAATAGAGCGTGAACTGGAGCTCGCTGACCTCGCAGGGAGGGAGCGACTTGAGGTTCGTGAGGGCCGGGTTCGGCGTATCGGCCCAGCCGACCCGGCCCTTGCCCAGGTTCACCATCTGGTCCTGTTCTCCCCAGCCCGTCCCGTCCAGGGAGATCTCCCGGAAGAAGGACGAAGCGACCAGGTCCTGCGTGCTGGCCGGCGACGGGCGCAACGGTCGGATCGTCCTCAGATCGCGTAGTCGTCGCGGAAGATCTTGGCTTCTTCGAGGTCGACCTTGACCAGATCACCCTGCACGATGGCCATGGCGTCAAGCTGGGTGCGCGGCAGCTCGACCGCTATGACGTCGCCCGAGGGCAAGGTGAGCTGCAGCTTCGCCGTCGGCCCCACGGTGAAAAGGCGGGTGATCGTGGCCAGCGCGACCGAGCTGCCCGGCACGGCGCGGGCGATCTTCACGTCGTGCGGCCTTACGATGGCGCGTATGGCGGTGCCTTCGGGCATGTCGGCTGGCGCGGCCACCGACAGCGAGCCCAGGGTGGCGCGGCCACGCGACACGCGACCGGCCAGCACGTTGGCGCCGCCCACGAAGCCGGCGACGAACGGCGTGCGGGGCGCGTCGTAGATCTCGCGCGGGGTGCCGGTCTGGTGCACGCGGCCCTGGTGCATCACCACGATCTGGTCGGCCATCTCCATGGCCTCGTCCTGATCGTGGGTGACCAGGATGGTGGTCAGGTGGGTGGCCTGGTGCAGGCCGCGCAGGAAATCGCGCAGCTCGACCCGTACCCGCGAATCGAGTTGCCCGAACGGCTCGTCAAGCAGCAGAACCTTGGGCCGCGGCGCCAGCGCCCGCGCGAAGCCCACGCGCTGCTTCTGGCTGCCGGATAGCTGATCGGGAAAGCGCTCGGAGAGCTCGCCTATCTGCACCAGGCCAAGCAGCTCGTCGACGCGCGCCCGCACGTCGGCGGCGGCGGTGCCGCGGATCTCTAGCCCGAAGGCGACGTTCTTGCGCACGGTCATCAGATCGAACAGCGCGAAGGCCTGGAACACGAAGCCGATGCCGCGCTTATCGACCGGTATCTGTGTGACGTCGTCGGAGCCCAGCAGGATGCGACCCTCGCTCACCGGCTCGAGGCCGGCGATGCAGCGGAGCACAGTGGTCTTGCCCGATCCCGACGGACCCAAGAGCGCCGTCACTTTGCCCGACGGCGCGACGAAGCTGGCGTCGAACACGGCCGGGCTGCCCTTGAGGGTGAACCGCTTGGTGAGATGGCTAACCTCGACATCCATCAAAGCTACGCCCTTCCGGTCACCCGACGCTCGATGATCTTCTTGCCTACCAGCGCGCCGAGCGGGTGTTTCGCTTCTGGGCGTCGCGCGACGTGCCCGCCCGGGCGGCGCGCGAGGTGCCGCGTCTGCCGGCCCCTGCGGTTGCCGCTGTCGTCGCTGCATCCCCGCACGAGCGTCGCAGCCCGACTCGCATCGACCACGCCGCGCTGCTGTCCCGGCTGCGCGATCCGGATCCTCGGGTGCGCGCCGACGCTTTCGCGAAGCTGCGCTCTGCGCGTCCGTGAGGCGCTTGATTTCTACCGAAACCGAGCCGGGTCCGAACACGTACCGCGGTCGGTTCCGATCTGGTTGGGGGGTAGCTTGGAAATGCCACATACCATCCGTCTGCTGGTCGGCTCGTTGTTCCGACTTTGGTCTCTGCATGGTTGCACGGGTGAGCTTGTCGAGCTTGGGTAGGATCCTGCGCGGGATGGCTTTCAGGATCGCTTGCTGAACAACGGTCGAGGGCACCATGCCGAGCGCCTCGCACTCGCAGCAACTGCCGAACCGTTCTGTATTTCCTCATCGCACCGCCATAGAAGGCGAGGATCCGAAAGCAGGCAACCAAGGAACATCCGCGAGACCTCCCGGCGTGACGCTACCCGGGCCTTAACCACGTGCCGTCCCGGCTGTCGCGCGCGCGTGCGCCCACATCGTGCACAACACCCGTACGGGACTGGCCTCATACCGAGCGGGCGGGCATCCGGCGTCTCGCAACGTGGCCTGGATGGTGCGCAGCCCTTGACCTTCGCCCTCGGCATAGCCCAGGCGCGTGAGGAACCAGGCAAGCGTCTGATTGCGCCACAGCGGTCCGGCGGTGGCTGCGCTCAGCTCGCCAGCCTCCATTCCAAATGACAGCCCGCCCGGCGACGAGATCTCGATGCGATCCTGAAACACAGTGACGCGCAGGGGATCCGGCAGCTCGTAGTCGCGGTGAGCGAACGCGTTGACGACAGCTTCCCGGATCGCCCGTACGGGGTACTTGGGAACGCTGGGGCGCGCCGGGTCGTTCTTGTCGAATAGCGTATAGGCCTCGGCCTCGACGGCCGGCACCAGCAAGCGCAGCTGGTCGACCAGCGTCGAGGCGAGTTCCAGCCGTTGCCCCTTCGGTGACGCTCGATCGATGCCGTCGTACTTCGACAGGAACGACACCGCGCCGGGAATGAATCGCTGCGGGTCCCTGCCAAAAAGCAGGATGGCGAAATGACGGGGACGCAGGAGGCCGGTCAACGCCTCTCGGACCAGCAGCGGTGGTACGAAGGCGCTGACGGACAAGGTGTCGGACAGAAATCTTTCGGCTGGTGTCGAGGCGTCGACCAGGCCGATTCGCTGCAGCGTGTCCCGCAAGGTCAGCAGATCGAGATCGGCTTCGGTCGCCCCGTTGCACGGACGTCGATCCCAGGGCTCGATCGCGCCTTTTCGAACCAGCAGGTCGCGCAGGATGCCGTTGCGTGCCTCGATCGTTGAACGGCTGATTCGTACGTGGTGCTTGGCGCCATCGTCGCCGCGGCGAAACGTGTGAGCGGTCGCGGTCGCGGGTTGAACGAAGACCAGGATCCGCCTGTGCGGGTCGTCGGACTCGATTTCCTCGACCAGCGGGGCGAGTGGCGGCGACACGCGGGCGCGGCAGCGCGCAAGGACGGTATTTTCGACCTCCTTCAGACGGTTCGCGGTCAGGCCCACGCGCACCAGCTTGGGGAAGCCGTTCTCGTCTTTGGCCTCCTTGGCACCGCACACCACATATCCGCCACCCAGGTTCTGCAGATCATTAGCGAAGGCAGACAGGGTCTCGACGACATCGTCGATGTCAGCGACGTTTTCCTTCCACTCCGTCTGCTCACTCTCCCGGCGCGCCAGCTCGTCGAGGTCGATGCGAGCGCTCATGCGTGCAGGATGCCGGAACGGTGTCACGCCGGCAAGAACTCAGGAGGTGGCCGTCGGCCTACCCGATCGACCGGGGTAGTCCTAGATCTTAGACCTAGCCCGCCGTAGGCCGGGCTTTTGTCGGCCGGGGTGTCGCTGACGTAATCACCGTTGACTCATCGTCCGACTCGCGGCCGGCGACGAGCCGCCGCCTGGCCGTCCGTAGTTTCAAAAGCCCCGTACGCCCCGCGCTCAGTTGGCGGCGGCGGGCTTGCTTGCCTCGGCGGCCTTGGCCGCGAGCTTGAGCGGGTTGCCGTCGAGATCGCGCAGCTCCACGTCGCCAAGCTTGCGCAGCGGCTCCTCGTTCGACTTCTGGTCACCCACCACCACGATCGCCATCTTGTCAGCCAGCAGGTACTTCTTCGCCATCTTGCGCACGTCGGCCTTGGTGATCGCGTCGACCTTCTTCACGAACTGCTCCAGGTGGTTGTCGGGCAGCTCGTGCAGCGCCATGGTCGCGTACTGCTGCACTATCTGGTTGTCGGTGGCGAAGCGGGCCGGAAAGCCCTTCATTATCTCGTCCTTGGCCTTGCGTAGCTCGTCGTCTCCGACGTCGGCGTCGCGCATGGCGTTTATCTCCTTCAGGATCTCCTCCACCGAGGGCGCGGTCTTGTCGGCCACGAACTCTCCCGAAACCGCCCACGGCCCGGGGCCGCGCCGCATGTCGAAGTTGGAGCGCACGCCGTAGGTCCAGCCCTTGGCCTCGCGCAAGCTCAGGCCCAGGCGATGGAAGCCGCCGCCCAGGATCAGGTTCATGACCGTGGCCGGGAAGTAGTTGGGGTTCTTGCGCTCGATGCCCACCAGAGCCACCCGGATGGACGACTGCGGCGCACCCGCCTTGTCCACCAGGAAGATCTTGGTCTTGGCCTGGGGCGCGGCCTTCGGCAGCTTGACCGCCGCGACCTTGCCCGGCTTCCAATCCTTGAGCAGCACCTCAAGCTTGGCCTTGAGGTCGGCCTCGGTGATGTCGCCCGCGACCGCGAGGATCGCGTTCCCCGGCTTGTACGTACTCTCGTAGAACTCTCGGCAGTCGGCCACGGTGAGCTTCTTGACCGTCTCCTCGGTACCGTTCTGCGGCCAGCCGTAGGGGTGGTCCTCGCCGTAGAGCACGCGGTCAAGGGTCAGCCCGGCCACCGCGGGCGGACTGTCCTTCCGTCGGATGAGCCCGGTGAGGGTGTTGTCACGGACGCGGCTGAACTCCTTCTCGTCGAAGGCCGGGTTCCGCAGCACGTCCGCCCAGATCTCGAGCGCCTTGTCGACGTTCCGGGTCAGGGTCCGCACCGACAGCGAGGATGAGTCCCAGCCGGCGCCGCTCGACAAGCTGGCCCCCAGGACGGCGATGTCCTCCGCGATCTGGAGCGCCGGGCGGGTCTTGGTCCCCTCGTCGAGCATGTTGGCGGTGATGTCGGCCAGCCCCGCCATCCCCTTCGGGTTCGCGGCGCCTCCGGTCTTGATGCCGAGGTCGAAGCTGACGAGCGGCAAGTCGTGATCCTCGGCCAGCAGCACAGAAAGGCCGTTCTTGAGCTTGAAGCGCTTGATGCCCGGGATCTTGAACGCGGTCTCCCCGGCCGGCTTCGGCTTCTCCTTGCGGAAGTCGGCGTCGGGGGTGGTGCGCGGCGCCACGGCCATCGCCTTGGAAGCGCCGGGGGCCAGGCGCGGCGGCGGCGCCTTCTGGGCGGGCGGAACCTTGAGGCGGCCCATGATCGGCGCCATGGGGTTCGGCTCGACCGTGATCACGACGCGCGCGTCCTTCTTCAGAATCTGCTGCGCCCACTTCTGGATGCCGGCGGCGTCCACCGCACGGAAGCGCGCGATGTCCCGGGCCAGGTAACCCGGATCCCCGGTCGTGTAGTTGTACTCAAGCAGACGGGCGGCCCGCGCGCTCACCTGCTCAAGGCCGGCGAAGAACCCGACCTCGATCTGATTCTTCACACGCTGGATCTCACGCTGCTCGACCGGCATGGTGCGGATCTTGGCAACCTCCTCGTCCACCACCTTCTCGATCTCCGCCAGCGTGTGCCCGGGCAGGGGCGAAAACGAGATGCCGAAGGTGCCCGCGATCATGCTGCCGCTCTGGCCGGCCGAGACGCTTTGCGCGATCTTCATCTCGTAGACCAGGCGCTTGTACAGCCGCGAGGTTTTGCCGCCGGCCAGGATGCTGGCCAGCACCGACAGCTCGGCGTCGCCCGGCTGGAGATCGGCCACGCTGACGTAGGTCATCGACTGGGTCGGGAGCTTGACCTTCGCCTCCATTGCGATGCGCTTCTCGCCTGCGATCTTCACCGGCGGCGGCACCGGCAAGCGGGTCAGCTTCGGCCCGGCCGGAATCGGGCCGAAGTACTTGTCGACCAGGGCCTTGATCGTGCCCTTGTCGAAGTCGCCGGCGATGGCCAGGGTGGCGTTGCCGGGGGCGTACCACTGGGCGAAGAAGCTCTTGATGTCGGCCTCGGACGCCGCCGAAAGGTCATCCATCGACCCGATGACCTCGTGGTAGTAGGGGTGGTCGGGCGGGTAGACCGCCTCGAGCCGCACCCGGCCGACGCCCCCCATGGGCGAGTTCTCGACCCGCTGGCGGCGCTCGTTCTTGACCACGTCGCGCTGGTTGTCGAGCGTCTTCTTGAAGGAGTCGCGCTCGAGCAGGAACCCCATGCGCTCGCTCTCCAGCCAAAGCGCCAGCTCCACCTGGTTCGACGGCACGGTCTCGTGGTAGTTGGTGCGGTCGAAGTTGGTGCTGCCGTTGACGCCGGTGGCCCCGGACTCCTGCAGGAACCCGAAGTGCTTGTCCTCGGGCACGTGTTTGGTCCCCTGGAACATCACGTGTTCGAACAGGTGCGCGAAGCCGGTCTTTCCCGGTGTCTCGTCCTTCGAGCCGACCTTGTAGCGCGCCTCGACGTAGACCGTGGGCACGGTGTGATCCTCGTGCAGGATCACCTCAAGGCCGTTCGGCAAGGTGTACTTCTCGAACAGGATCGTCGGCTCCGCTGGGGCGGCAGGGACACTCAACGGAACGAGCCCGGCAAAGAGAGCAACCATCACAGCTTTGCGCGTGCGCATCTCGACCTCCAATCGGGGTGAACTGACCCGGCCCGGTGACTTAGAGGCAGGCGCGCGCAGATCCATCATTTTTTTTCGCCTGCGCCCCCCCGAATCAAGTCGGGGCCAGCTCTTGGCCAAGGCCTCCTCATCCCATCTACACTCGCGAGCGAGGGGGCGTCCCGAATCCTACCAGCGCTGCATGTACTGGCCTTTCACGATCAGACCCCGAACCTCGCGTTGCCAGCGATCCAGGGCAACTCGGCGACGTTACGCACAGGGTGATTGGAGACCAAGGGTTGAAGCCGGCTCTGACAGTGAGTCCGTCGAGTTTGCCGCCGTAAAAACCACCAAACCACCAGGTGAAGCCCACATTCACCGGCCGTTAGGGCGCGGATTCTAGTTCAAGCCTGTAGTACACCCAGTGGTAGCCACCCATCGGGATGGTGACGGCCGGGTCGATCGCGAACGGACTCACCAGGAATTCGCCGGCCGGTGCGATGTTGAACTCGAACCGGTCGCCCGATTCCATGTGCAGGTTGATGGGCGCCGTGAACAGCCGGTAGCTTTCCCAGTGGTTGTCTAGGTCTAAGGTCTAGGTTGGTCACAACGCTTGGCTTCAGTTGAAAACGCCACTGCCGAATCCAGGAATTGGCGGGCCGTGGGCGGTACTGTTGTCCGGGAGGCATCGTGCCTACGCGGCGGCCGTGTGTGGTGGTTGGTTGCTGGCCAGGCTGGCGAAGCTGTCGGCAAACAACCCGTATACCCAAATGCGTGCTGATGCGATTCGCGCTGTCACGGTTTCGGCGCTCGATGGGCAAAAATCGGCCGAAACTCGCAGTTTTCGCGCCGGGCCGAATCGGCACAGCACGCCGTGACGGCCGCGTGAAGTGGGCCTGACCTCGGTCAGAGGACCGGCCGGAACTCGAGCGACAGCGTCTCGCCCGCGCGGACCGTGATGGTCTGCTCCCGGGCGAAATGCAGCGGTGGATTCTCCACGCGCAGGACGTGCCGCCCGGGCGAGATGAGGAACTCGCCGGCGTCGTCGCCCAGCTTGCGGCCGTCGAGAAACACCGTCACCCAGCTTCCCGGCGCGCGGATCTTGAGACGCGCCGGCTTGACGAGCTGTGTCTCCACGGCAGGTTCGAGCACGACAGGCTTGGATGCCACCGGCGCCTCGCGCGCGGGCAGTTGGACTCTGGGTCCTGGCTGGGGGCGGTGCGCGATCGCGGTCCACAACCGCCATCCGCCGGATCCAATCGCCACCGCGACGATCGCGGACACGAGCAAAGATCGAGCAAGCCGGCGCGGTCGTGGCCCGGGCGCGGCAGCCGGCACCTGCGTGCCCACTGTTTCTGCCGCCTGGGTCTCGAACGACGGTCTGCCCACTCCGGATTCCTGGCCGGGCACGACCTCAGCCACGAGGCGGGCCAAGCGTTCGGCTGGGGACTCACCGGCCCGCACGGTCTCGGCGGCCACCAGCACCATGAGCGCGTTTTGCACCGCTAGCGCTGAGGCAAAGCGGTCGGCTGGGTCGGGGGCGATCAGCTTGCTCACTATGGCCGCGATTGGCCCGGGCAGATCAGAAAAGGACGGCAGGGCGACCGCGCTGCGAGCCGCTTCAAGATCAGCATTCAGGCGCAGCGGGCGCCCGAGCAGCATCTCGGCGAAAACCAGGCCGAGGCTATACAGATCGCTGCGCGCATCGGTAGGCCCGCCCCGCGCCGCTTCCGGAGACATGTATGCGGGCGTACCCGCGACGCTTGACAGCGCACCGGCGGCCGAGGCGATTCCGAAGTCGGTGAGGCGGACCTCGCCCTGTCGTGAGACCAGAATGTTTCCAGGGGTGACATCACGATGCAGAATGCCCGCTGGCCGCCCGGTGGTATCGGTTCGATCGTGAGCGTACGACAACGCCTTGGCGATCTCGGCGGCGACGTGCGTAGCGAGGACCGGCGGAAATGTTGTCCCGCGCGCACGCACCGCTCCGAGCAACGAGGCCAGATCGCTCCCGTCGATCCACTCCATCACGAGGAAGAGCCCGTTGTCGTCGCGCCCGAAATCGAACACGGGAACCACGTTGGCGTGCCGCCGCGACCTGCGCGATGCCGCGACCCATCTGACCGGCGCCGACCACGGTGATGGGCGGCGCTCTTTTCGCTTCGCGCCGCTCGAGGGCGGGCTGGCGCTATCGGCGTGGTGCCTTGATCAGTATATACTCGCGTATATACTTTTTCCCATGGCCCAAAGAGCAAGGATCTTTCAGAACGGAGGCAGCCAGGCTGTGCGCCTGCCCAAGTCGTGTCGATTCAGCGAGGATCAGGACCACGTGATCGTGAGGAGGGTGGGG
>JANPCZ010000235.1:0-3569 GCA_031431215.1 Myxococcales bacterium | reverse complement strand
CCCGCAGATACCAGCGGGCAGCGCCGGATCACCCAAACGTCGGCGGTTTCGGGGCAGCGACTCGATCACGACGCCGATCGCGCCAACCGGCGGTTTTTGAGGTGGCCCGCGAACGCAGAGCCATGAAAAATCGAGGGCATGCACCTTTTCCAGTCCTTCACCATCGCCTCGCGCCGCATCTTTTCCTCCAGATGAATCAGCGCGTACGAATACAACAGATCGTTGCGGTGGGAATCGGCCGCGGTCACGATGCCAGGCAGGTCGCCTCAGGCCATGCGTGCAAGGATGTCGGCGGCCGGGAACAGCGACTCGCGCGGTGACGGGGCCGGCATGCGGAACGGCAGGGGTGATTCGAAGCCTGCGACCGCAGCCGTCGGGGCGGGACGTTCAGCCAGGGTCAGCGGGAAAAGCCGATACGAGAAGCTGCGTCCCGGTAGCAGGTTTGCACCAGTCGTGCGCACCTTCCGCGCCGAGCTGCCACAAAGTACGAGGCCGACGGGGCAGCGCCTGGCACACGCGCACAAGCAGACCTGGATCGCTCAGATAGCGTAGCAGTTCGCGCGGCTCCGCCAGATCGATCACGGTGGTTTCGCGCGGGAGAAACCCTCGGAGCAGGGTCTTGCCGACCTGACGGGCGCCGAACAGCACGTGAACGTACGGGGCGGCCAGCTTCACGGCCCACGAAGCCGCGACTCAAGATAAAGACGAGAAATTTAAAAGCCAACTTCAGGTGGGGCGGGGGTACCGTGGTGGCCAGAGGCAGCGATGATGATCACGACGACACGACTGGGGATCGCGGGGCTGGCGATGGCGGCGGTGCTACTGGCGCCCGTCAGGCACGTCCACGCGTGCGGCGGGTTCTTCTGCAACCAGCCCGACAGCCCGTTCGGCCCACTGCCGGTGGCGCAGACCGCGGAGAACGTGCTGTTCGCGGTCGATCCCGACCCATCGGGCAAGAGCAGGCTCGAGGCGCACGTTCAGATCTTCTACACCGGGCCGGTCGATCGCTTTTCATGGGTGGTGCCAGTGGACGGCAAGCCCACGCTAGGCGTCGGCTCGAACCAGATGTTCGCGGTGCTCGACCAGCAGACCAAACCGCAGTTCCAGCTCGATTGGCACGACGAGGGCATCTGCCGCGATGATGGTAGGGGCCTAAGCGACAATGCCGGGCCCGGCGCAGGCTCCACCAAGTCGGGCGCAAGCCCGCCCCAGGCGGCAGAGGGCCGCGGTGTCGAGGTCGCATTCCGGGGTGACGTTGGCCCGTACGACGCATCCGTGCTGCGTTCGAAGGATCCCAAGGATCCCAGCGCACTCAAGGAGTGGCTGGCCGAAAACAAGTACTTCATTGCGGACGACGCCGGCCGTCTGATCGACGACTACGTCAAGGAAGAGAAGTGGTTCGTAGCCATCCGATTGCAGTCGGGCAAGGGCGTCAGTGAGATTGCACCGCTGACCATGAAATTCGACGGGCCGGGGCCGTGTGTGCCGCTGCGGCTGACGTCGATCGCCGCGCTCAAGGACCTGCGCATCAATCTGTGGGTGCTGGGCAAGGACCGCGCGGTGCCCGAGAACTTCCTGGAACTCAAGGTCAACCCGGCGCGCATCGACTGGATCGGCGGGGGTGGCAACTACGACGAGCTCCTCAAGAAGGCCGCCGACGAGGCCGGCGGCAATGCCTTCGCGGTCGACTACGCCGGGCCGGCCAGCCTGATGGCGGGCACGCTCTACAAGCAGGGGCAATACAACATCGCGCGCCTGGCGGCCGTGCGCACGCCGCCCGAGGCATTGAACGAGATCGGCAACCAGGGCATTCCGCGCGACGCGACCTTGCTCGGCCTGCTACGCAAGCACATCCCCGAGCCCGAGGCCCTCAAGGCCATGAACATCGCCGAGCAGCAGTTCTACAACCAGCTCGCGAACTACTGGCAGAGGTACGGCAACCTGTTCGCCGCGTTCGACGCACGTGCGTTCGCGGCCGAGGTCGATGAGAAAATGGTGAAGCCGCTGGAGAAGGCGCAGGCGCTGTTCGATCGGTACCCAAAGGTGACCAGGCTCTCGACTTTCATCTCGCCCGAAGAAATGACCGTCGATCCGATGTTCGCGTTCAACACCACCTTGCCCGACGTGCCAGTGACCCGGATGGCGCAAGCGTTCCGGTTGTGCGGCGATCGCGCATTCACCAGCTGCGACGCCCCAGTTCGGATCGAGCTGCCGGGCGGCCAGAAGGTGCTGTACAAGCCCACAGCGCCCGGGACTTGCCAGCAGGACCGCAAGGCCCTCGACAGCCTTCCGGCGCTGGAGCAGGCGTGGAAGCGTGAGTCCGTGGGCGAAGGCGCCGTACGCTTCGACAACCGGGTGGCCATCCAAGGTGCGGTCGGCGAGAACAACAAGACCGTCGACGACTTCGTGGCGCAACACGCGGGTTGCTCGTGCATGGTCGGTGGACGACGTAGTGCGGCCACCGCCGTATTCGCTGTCGTCGGGCTGGCGATGGCGGCGATTGGGGTGCGGCGGCGGCAGCGCTAGCCCGCGCGCTTGGCGTGCGCAAACCCTCACTCGATCCTAGGCGCCGCGTGCCTCGCGCCGGGCTCGGCCTAGCAAGTCGCTGACCCCCAGTGTCGTAGCGGCGTGCTCAAGGTAGCTGACCTCGATCCTCGCGCCCTGCACCTTGAGGACGCCGACGGCGTCCTGCCACTGTCGGTCGGACACCTCTCCGCCATGTCGGTACCAAGCCAGCTTGTGGGCCACGGTGTCCTCCGGACTCGCCACCCGAAGCGTCAGATTCCGCTGCGGGTCGGCCACCACGAGGACGCCGCGAGCAAGCTGGCTTTCCGCCAGCGCATCGGTCCCTGCGACGAAGACATCGACCTTGAACATGGTCGCCAGGTGGATGACGTTGAACTCGCTTCTGCGCGCAATCGCGTCCTTGATCATGTCGGCGTCCACGTAAAAGGTTCCGTCAAGCGCTCTGACCAGTGCTTCGACGTGCCGGAGCGGCAGGGCCGCGACCACATCAACGTCGTTGGTGGCGCGCGGCATCCCGTGCAGTGAGCTTGCAAGCGAGCCGACGACGACATGGGCCACATTCAGCCGGTCCAGCACACTGGTGACCAGGAACGTGATGGCGGCCGCGTCGGCGGGTGCCTCTTTCACCAGCCCTCACGCTCGGGATCCCAGCCAAACGCCCGGATCATCACGTCACGGCCCAACGTGACCGCCCCGAGCCGCATGCGAACGTCGCGTTCAGAAGCCCCCGGATACTGGCTGCGGATGCGCGTCTCGGCGAGGCCAAGGGCAAATCGTCGCAGATCCTCGACCCGCGCCAGCTTCTGGGCGGGCGTCATGCGGCGGTAACCTTCGATGATGATTCGCTCGACCTCGGGCCGCGTATCCGAGAGCACCACGGCCCCGAAGGTAGCACGGCGCTTCGGCCGACATCCCTAGCTCAGGCGCTTGTGTGGCGCCTCGTCGCCTCGCACCAGGCGGCGGATGTTGTCCTTGTGGCGGGCGACGACCAGCACCGCGATGACCAGCGCCAATCCCACGAAAGCTGGCTCGCGCGGGCCGAT
>JANPCZ010000234.1:0-2045 GCA_031431215.1 Myxococcales bacterium | reverse complement strand
ACCATGCAGGTGCTGCAAGATCAGTTCGTGACCTCGGGATCGGATCTCAAGAAGCTGGTGATTGCCATGACCCAGACCAATGCGTTCCTGTACAAATCAATCGAGACCGCCACGGGAGGTGCGCCATGAAGTTCTCATCGGGACCCCGGATGAGCCGTCGCACGGTGCTGCGCGGCGCGGGCGGTGTCAGCATCGCACTGCCGTGGCTTGCCGCCATGGCCCCGCGGATGGCCAGTGCGGCGACGGCACCCAAACGCTTCGCCGTGGTGTTCTTCTCGAATGGCGTGGTCACCAACCAGTGGAACCCGACCGGCACCGAGACCGCCTTCACCCTGTCGCCCATCCTCATGCCGCTCAAGGATCTGCAAAGCAAGATCGTCGTGCTCCAGGGCATCAACATGGCGACCGCAAGTGCAAGCGGCGGCAACGGCCACAACAGCGGCATGACCAGCCTGCTGGTTGCGCGCAAGAAAATTGGCGGTAGCGACGAGGGCTGGGGAGCGGACGTAAGCATCGACCAGGCCATCGCGAACAAGGTCGGAACGACCACCAAATTTCCGTCGCTGCAACTGGGCGTACGGGCCAACGCCCAGTACCAGGGCAGGCCCTACACCTATATCTCATACACCGGGCCGCAGAAGCCGCTGACCGCCGAGGACGATCCCCGCAAGGTGTTCGCACGCGTGTTCAGTGACGTGACCGGCGATCCGGCGATGCAGTTAGCGAAGGTCGATCGCAGGCGCAGCATCCTCGACTTCGTGAAGGCTGACTTCCAGGTGCTCAGCCCGCGCCTGGGCGCAAGCGATCGCGCCAAGCTCGACCAGCATCTGTCTGGCATCCGCGAGATCGAGCGCCGCCTGATGTTGGGCGGCGGCTTGACAGGCGCTGGCGGCAAGCCCGCTGCTCCGCCAGCAACCCTCGCTATCAGCAACGACAGCTTCCCCATGCTGAGCAGCCTGATGATCGATATGTTGGCAGGGGCGTTCGCCACAGACCAGACCCGGGTGGCGACCCTGCAGTATTCGACTGGGCAGTCGGGCACCGACCACGGCAAGTGGACCGGCGTGAACGGCTACCACCACGGCATCTCGCACGGCAGCGATTACGCGTCGCTGGCCAAGATCGAAACCTGGTACGTGCAGCAGCTTGCCGATCTGGGCAAACGCCTGCAATCCGTGACCGAGGGCAACGGTACCCTGCTCGACAACACCACCGTGCTGATCGCAAGTGAGGTCTCGGTCGGCAACACGCACTCGTTCAAGGACATGCCTTACGTGCTGATGGGCGGCTGCGGCGGCGCCATAAGGACTGGCCGCTACCTGAGCGGCTTGGCCCGCAACCACAATGATCTGTTCGTGTCGATCGCGAACGCCATGGGCATGGCCGACACCACCTTCGGCGATCCCACGTTCTGCAAGGGCCCGCTGCCGGGGCTCGTGGGCTAAAGCTGGGCTAAAGCCGGCGCTTCTGCTGGTCAGGGAGCCGGCGTGACGGGAGTTTACGGCCGGCAACATAGGGCAAGATCCTTTCTCACATCTCGCTTAAGTGCCTACGAAACCGAGGAGGCTACGATGTCGAGACGCAGTTCCTGGCTGATGGTGGCCATTCCATTCGCGGCCGCGGTTGGGTGCTATGGCTGCAGCGGCGCCATCGACGCCGATCCCCCCCTTTCCGCAGGCAACGGCAACGGCGGCACGCCGTCAGCGGGCGGACCAGGCGCCATGAACACACCTGGAACGCCAGGGGCGCCGGGCACGACACCGCCAGGGGCGCCAGGGGCGCCGGGGGCGACAGGCACCCCAGGGACACCGGGAGCGCCAGGGGCGCCAGTCATCGATATTGGCACCCTGTGCAAGGTGACCTCACCGGGGCCGTCGCCGCTGCGACGGATGTCGCGCGCCGAATACAACAACACCGTCCGCGATCTGCTGGGCGTGACCGACAATCCGGCGCTCGCGTTCGTGGCCGACTCGGCGGCGTTGGGCTTCGACAACATCGCGGTTGCCCAGAACGCGCAGCAATTGCTGGTCGAGCAATACGACGAC
>JANPCZ010000233.1:0-3752 GCA_031431215.1 Myxococcales bacterium | reverse complement strand
TCGTTGAACACGATGATGCTCTCGAATAGCGCTTGCCCGCCGGGCAGATCGCTTGTTGCCAGCACGTCAGCCAGCGGCGTGTGCTCGAACTCGCGGATCTGGCGGTGCTGCTCGCCCAACCCGCGCAGCCAGTCCAGGACGGGCGCGTCGGGATCGATCGAAACCCGTATCGGCAGCGTGTTGATGAACAGCCCCGCCATCGCGTCGGCACCCGGCACCGATGAGCGTCGACACGCGCGCGTGGCCCCGAAGACGACATCGTCTTCCCCGGTCGAGGCGCCCAGCACCAGCGCCCAGGCGCCCTGGACGAAGGCGCCAAGGGGCAGGCCGTGGGGCTGGCCCATCGCGCGCAGGTGGTCGGTGTCTTCACGGGACAGACGGAAGGTGCGTTCGCCGTGGCCGCGGCCGTCGGTCTGCGCCGGCTCGTCCGCCGGGGTCGGGGCGTGGGTCAGTGCCAGCGCGGCTGGAAAGCCTGCCAGGCGGGCGCGCCAGAATGCACGCGCTGCCTCGGCCTTGGTGCTCAGCTCGCCCTGCAACCAGTCGATGTGCGCGCGGTACGGCCGCGGCAACGGCAGGGCCAGTTCCTCGCCGCGGCGGAGCGCCTCGTAGAAGGCGAACACCTCGTTCACAATGTTGACGAACGATCCGCCGTCGAGGATGCCGTGGAAGGAGGTCCAGACCAGCTGGAAGTCGGCGTCGCCGCGCTGGAACAGGGCCAGGCGCGCTAGCGGTGCGCGCGCGAGATCGAATCCCGCGCGCCGGTCATCGGCCAGGAACGCCTCGAGGCGGCGGTCTTGCTCGGCGCGGGGCACGTGCCGCCAGTCGTGGCGGACGAACGGGATGTCGACGGCGCTCGCCACCCGCTGCTCAGGCTCACCAGGACCGCCCCAAAAGAAGCTGGTGCGCAGGGCGGCGTGGCGGCGAGCGACGTGGCTCCAGGCGCCTGCGAGTGCGTCCGCGTCGATCGCCTCGGGCAGGCCGGCGACCATTTGCTCGACGTCGACGCCGCTTGCGGGCGCGTTCAGGCGGTTGAAGAGCATGCCCGCCTGCACCGACGAAAGCGGGTAGTGGTCCTGCGGGGGGTCAAGCTCACCTGTCGACGATGTGGTCATGGAGGCCTCGGCTCGGGTAGGGCGACGGAGTCAGTTGGCTTTCGGCGTCTTGGTCAGCGGCGCCGAGCTAGCCGGCGCTGAACCGTCGCCCAGGGTCGAGCGTTTGACCCGGTAGGCGTCGCGCGAGACAGCGCGCATGGGCGGCGGCGCGGGCGTGACTGTTCCGGCTTTTGCGCGCGCGACCTCCTCGGCGACCTCGGCGATGGTCAGCTTCGACAACAGGTCGCGCAGAGGGATGTCCACACCGCAGAGCTTGCGCAGCCGGGTGACGGTCTGGGTGAGCAGCAGCGAGTGCCCGCCGAGTTCGAAGAAATTGTCATGTACGCCCAGTTGCTCGAAGCCCAGCATGGTTCGCCACACGTCCGCGACCTGTTCCTCGCCCGGGTTGCGGGGCGCGACGAACGCGGTGCTGACAGCCGGGCGCGTCTGGGCCGTCACCGCGCTGGCGCCACCCGCGGCGGCGGGCGTGGGCTCGGGCGGTTGGCTTGCGCGCGCGGCGGCCGTCATCCAGTCGCGCAGATCCAGCGAGGTGGCAACGATCTGTGGCCCCAGCCGCGCGGCCACGATCCGTTCGAGCGCTTCGAGGCCTTCGCTGGGCAGCATGCCTTCGCGGAAGGCGGCCTCGCGCAGCATGGTGGCGGCGGCGTTCGAGCCGCCCACGGGTGAAGCCGAGGCAGGCCGGGCCGCAAGCTGGGCGCGATCTACGATGCGCTTCATCACGAAGCCAATGACCTCGCACAGGACGCCGCCTTCGTGATCGAGCAGGGTCACGTCGAAGGTCGGCAGCTCGCGGGCGCTTTCGTGCTGGTAGCGGACGTGGCTGAACAAGCGGCGTGGCACCGGGTGATGCAGGGTCACCCGGCCGTAGGAAAAGGGGACGTTGAAATCGCGCTCGGGATCGAATCCCGGGATGATGGCCTGCGCGGCGCCGGTTGCCATGTCGAGCAGCGCCGGATGGAGCAGGTGGGTGTCCAGATCGCCGGCGAAGCTGGCTGGCAGTTCGAGGTCGAGAAGCGCTTCACCCGGGCCCACGTTGATGGCGGTGATGTTGCCCCAGCGCGGCCCGAAGTTCATGAAGCGCTGGGGCAGGAAGCCGCCGGGAAGAACCGGGCGCGCGGAGGTGCAGCGGGCGCGCACGGCAGCGACGTCAACGGGTGGCGGGGCGCTGGCCTGGCTGCGCGCGACGTGGCCGCTGGCGTGCCGGGTGGTGGCAGCGCCGCTTGCGGCCTCGCTGTCTATTGTCAGCTCGCCGGCGCCGTCGATGGACACGCGCAACGTGCGGCGCTGACCTTCGCCCAGCGCGAAGGGAGCCAGGAAGACGATGTCGGTTAGTTCGATGACTCCGGCGCCGGGCAGGGCGCGCGCCGCCGCCTCGCGCGCGATCTCGAGGAAGCCCGTCCCGGGAATGAGGGCGTCGCCGCCCTTGACCACGTGCTCGGACAGGAGCCACCAATCGGGGCGGAAAAGCGGCCGTTCAAACGTGGTGTGACCGTTGCCGTCGTTTAGCTGGCGGCCCAGCCAGTCGCCTGTGGGCGTTGCAACTGCCGGCCCACCGCCGTGTTGCTTCGCCGCGAGCACGGCCGCCATGCCGACATCGCGCCAGGCGCTCCAGTCGATGGCGATGGTGGTCTCGGGCGTGCGCCCCGCGCGCTCGGTGGCCAGCGCGTCTAGAAACGCGTTCGCCGCGGCGTAGTCGACCTGGCCTTGCAGACCCATGACCGCGCTCACCGACGAAAACAGCAGCAGCAGATCGGGCGGCGTCTCGGCCTCGCGGGCAAGCGCGTCGAGCACCATGGCGCCCTTGACCTTGGGGGCGATCACCCGCGCGGCAGATTCGATCGTCTTGAGCTGGATGAGATCGTCTTCCAGTACGCCGGCTGCGTGGATGATGCCCGTGACCGCGCCGAACCGCGCGACCGCGGCACGCATGACCGCGCGCATCTGGTCCAGATCCGTGACGTCGGCTTGCAAGACCTGCACCTCGGCGCCCAGTTGCTCCAGCGCGGCGGTGCGGTCGGCGTGCGCGCTTCGACCCACCAGTACCAGCTTCGCGCGGGCGGTGCGGGCCAGGTGCTCGGCAAGCGCGCTGCCGATGCCGCCCTGCCCACCGGTGATCAGATACACGCCGCCCTCGCGGAAGCCGCGGGTGGCGCCAGTGGTCGGGGCGGGCAGGGGGGCCGGCTCGAACGTTTGCACCAGGCGCTCGGCCCCGCGGTAGGCGATCACCCGCGGTGCCTCGGGAGCACTGGCGACGGGCGAGCCGATCTCGGCCAGCAGTTGCTCCACCACGCGGTCGGCCTGCCAGCCGACGACGAGCGGCCAGCTCACGTCGACGCTGCGGCTGGGGATGGTCGGCAACTCGGCGCCGATCACCTTCGCTGGGCCAAGCAGCAGCGCCTTGGCCGGCTCGGCCACGGGCTCGGCGCCGATGCGATGAAGGCCGGCCGAGACGATGGTCAGGCGCGCCGGGCGATCCTCGAGGGCCAGCGCCTGGGCCAGGTGGAGCAGGCTTGCGAAGTGGAGCTGGAAGGCGCGGTCGTAGTGGGCGAGGGCGCCCGCACCGATCGCGCCCGCACCGATCGCGCCCGCACCGATCGCGCCCGCACCGATCGCGCCCGCACCGATCGCGCCCGCACCGAT